>JAEHCK010000128.1 GCA_020696345.1 Thermoplasmata archaeon
ATCAAGCATTGATCAGGATCATACGGCAGGTATTTCTTTCCCATCCAGACACCTAAATGGGCATGGATTTGGCTAATTATATAATTTTGGTACAATTTGTTCTTAACAGTGTTAATATGCTAATTCTCGGGCAGGCTCTTAAGTGAAATCATTAATATATCATGGCATTAAGCATGTATTAATTGAAAAAAAATGTAGTATCAAAGCAATTAGATGGCAATTAATATGCAAAATCAAGAAATTCAAAATAATTTAGTGTTTTTATTAGGTGCTGGAGCTTCAATAGAAGCAGGTGTTTCCGATACTCGTAAATTTATTTATGGTGAAAAAGAAAAAGAATTATCGATGGCTAAAGAAGTAAATTTTGTTGGGTGAAGTGACAGAAGAAACTTATAAAGCATTGAAAACAAAACTTGAGGGTAGTGAGGATATCTCTGAGCTTGATGAAGAAGAGTTTGAAGAAGATGATTTAGTAGATGAAGAATTATTAGAAGAAGAACTAGTACCATTTGAAGAACCCGAAATGGAGCCTGGGGATGAGGATCTAGAAATAGATGAAGATGAAGAAGTTGAGAGAATATTCGAAGAATCAACATTGAACGAGATCGAAACAGAAGATTTTAAACCGCCAGAAGTTGATATTGAAGACAGAGATGATTCGAATTTGATCTGGCGACCCGAAGGTTTAGAACCTGAAGATTCAGGACCTGAAAATCATGAACATCCTGAAACAGTGATTGAAAAGAAAAAACCAAAGAAGAAAGTTAAAAAGAGAGCTAAGAAAATCAAGAAGGAAATTAATGATAAGAAAAAAAATTAAATATTTTGAACCTTGAGATTAACTACAGAAAAATTTCTTTATGATTGGTCTTCTTGTTGTTGTGGTTTAGGTTTTTCAGCTTTATTTGAACTTGGTTGTTGTTGAGCCACAGCTTCCTGCGGTTGAGTTGAAAAGGAGGGTGGAACAGCTGCCTTTGGCGTCAGTGGCTCGTTGACTGATACCATCTGCGGTCCCGGGGCAATAACTTGTGGCTGAGGTTGAGCTTGCGTTTGAGCTGGTGGCAGTTGCGGCTTTTCGGGTGCCTTAGGTATTCGCTTAGGCTCGGGTGGTTGACCGGGTACTGTAGTTGTGGTTGCTAGCCGTTCTGGCACTTTAGTATCATCAACATCAGTTGTTGTACTAACAGGTAATTGCTCGGTTTTATCATCCATTGGTAACTCTCCCTCGGGTTTTACTGATATCGAGATGAACGGTTCGGTTGGTTTAACGGTGATCGCGTCTTGGGTGGCCAGCTCTTGCATTTTCTCTTGCTTTTCTGTCTTCTTGTGTTTTAAAATAAATACTGCTAGGGCTAAAATTATGATGAGGATGATGATAATAAATAGAACATTCCAGAGGTTCAATGTTGATGATGTTTTAGGCTTAGTTGGAGATGGGCCTTCTATTGCAGGAAATCCAACTGTTTCAGGCTCAGCAATATTGCCAGCTCGGTCGTTCACTCTGAAATATATGGTATTTGAACTACCCCCTGCCGAAAGCTCATAAAACTTTGTAGTAGAAAACGCTTCCCAAGGGCTCCAATTTTCGCCGTTGAGGCTGAATGCCATCTGGGATACTCCTGAAGTATTGTCGAATGCGGTGAGTTTGAGTGTAATAGAAATTTGATCCCTCGTTGAAGCATTCTCAATAATTGAGATCTTCAATGAAAATGGTGGTACCGTGTCTAAAATAATTGAACTGGATGCTTGGGCAATGTTTTCCGCATTGTCGCGTACTCTATAAACAATATTTTTCTTACCATCCCCCTTGGGTAGTGAGAAAGATCTTACCTGTTTGAACGGTTCCCAAGGCGTCCATTTATCACCTATGAAATATGAAACATCCCTTATCCCAGATAACGAGTCAGAGGCATTCAATTCCAATAATGCTTGTCTATTGTTAGTATATTTACTATCATCATTGATCGCAATGGTTAGGTATTCTGGTGGCATAGTGTCGAGAATTATAGAATCGAATACAGGCTCAGCAATATTACCAGAACGGTCTGAGACCCTGAGATAAACGGTTTTTTCACCATCTGGACCCGATAATTCATACGGTTTAGTAATTGCAGCATTGAACGATTCTTCAGGTGCCCAAAAAGCGCCATCGAAGCTTAACTCCACAGTATCGAGCCCCGAGCCTGAGTCATCAGCCTCAAGTGATAACATAACGCTTGTTGAGTTTGTAAATTTAGCGCCATCATTTATCAGAATGGAGGAAAAAGGTGGTGAGGCATCATACATAAATATGTTTACCGAATATGGTTCTTCAACATTTCCAGCCAAATCAGTGGCTCGGGAATGAATTGTATAATATAGATCATCCATCCAAATGACATTCTTAGAATCAAATGACCATAGGTAAGTTCCTGTAGTAGTATGCCAGTATTCACCTAATTCCCAGTTAGTATCTTGCCAGGATTTATCATCGATATTGCGGGTAATACAAATTTCCACAGTAGTGATCCCCGAGCTATCGTCTTCTTTTGCGCTTCCAGAAATAATATCTAGAGAATTTAGTAAAGTGTTATTTGCGGGATATGTAATGGTTGATACTGGCTTATCCAGATCGATACTAAATTCAATTTCAACACTAGGTGGCCCTATATTATAAACATAATCTATCGCACGCGCTCCGGCTATATATCTTGTATATGAAGTCCAAGGTATTGATGTGGTATCGTACTCCCAATAGGTGGTACCTGAGGCTTCTAGGAAAAATTTATCCTTTGTATTTACCCAAGCTGAACCGTTCCAGTATGTATCGTTACCCGCTTTTAGTTTAATATAAATTTCCACGGACTTAACCCCAGCACTACCTATGTCTACTGCACTTCCATTGATTACATCAAGATGGTTCAACCAACTTCCATGGAGGGGGTACTCGATCTCAGTAGTAGGTCTTTCCAAATCAATTGTAAAAACATTTCCGGGTTTGATTAGTTCCATATTGCTAGCATTATCCATGGCGCGCGAGCGTATTAGATATCTCTCACCCGACCCCCAAGTAATGGAGCTCGAATCGTACTTCCATTTCGAGGTCCCACTTGCATTAAGCCAAACTATTAAATGCATCCATGAATTTCCATCCCAATAAGCGTTATCACTTTGTCTTTCAATGGCAATATCGACCTTACCTACTCCAGTACCGTCAATCGGATCGACTGCGGTGCCTGAGATAGAATTTAAATGATTATAATAACTATTGTTAACTGGTTGGTTGATTGTGGAGTATGGCGCTTTTGAATCAATAATAATTTTCCACGGCTCACTGTAATGCCCCCAGTCTCCATCACAATCTTTAGTTCTGGCTTTCCAATACCAGGCACCATCAGGTAATTCTGTATAACTAGTACCGTTCGGGAATTGCCATTCATGATCGATCGAACTTTGTTCTTGGGAATCATACAACACATTATCGAACGTACTATTGTTGGAAATCAGTACCTGAAATGCTATTTGTTGAGTTGAATCCATGTCCAGAAAGTTCCAACTAAAATTTGGTTTGTTATTAGGCGATAAACTTCTATTAGCGGGTTTATCTAATTCAGTTCCCGGCCACTGGTTAAATATAATATTGACGTCTTTCAAATGCGGTGTCTCATTTAAATTTGTAGTATTAAAATATGCTTTGTATTGGATCCACCCATCACCTTTATAATTATGTCCGGACCAAATATCAGAAGGTGATGTATTATAAAATGTTGATATGGTACCATCAGGCCCAACAAAAGGTATAGAACCAAGAACGGATTCATTCGGGCCGGTTTTCAGTTGGAATTTAATAGATGTATTAATCGATATTGTTGCATTCCAACTTAGATTAAATAAGGTCGAATTCGAGCCAAAATTGTATGGTTGGGAGATATGAGTTCCATTAAATATGGAAATTAAATGAGTATAAAGCCAGGTATCATTTAGAAAAGAACCAAGTCCGTTTCCACCAAATAGCACAATATTATCCGTGCCGTTAACTGAAGACATATCGACATAACACCTATCTGTCGGTTTGAATGCTTTTGTATTATTTGACCATGCGTTATCACTTAAATCATATGTCCAGGTATCGAAAACTCGACTCGAATGATCCCAACCGCCAAAAAGTAATACCTTATCTGTAGTACATATAGAAGCCATTGCATGACCATATCTAGCACTAGGATGATTTGCGGGTGTCATTTGAATCCAAGTATTTTCACTCAAATCGTATATCCAAGTTTCATTATTTTTTTTAATGGAACCATCCCAACCACCAAATAACAATACCTTATCAGTTCCGAAAATTGAAGCCATTGCCTGGCGATATCTCAGGCTAGGTGCTGTTGTTGGGAATTGTTGTGTCCATGTATTATCACTAACATCATACACCCAGGTGTCATTAATGTAACCTGAACTCTGTGACCATCCGCCCCAGAGTAGTACTTTATCATCGCCATAAATGGATGCCATTGAATGGTAAAACCTTTTGGCCGGTGTTACAGCCTGTATTTTTTGTGTCCATGTATTATCACCAAAATCATAGACCCATGTATCATTTCCGATCAAAAATGGCGAAAGAGAATAACCACCAAAGAGCACGACCTTGTCATTATTATAAACCGATGCCATATCAAAGTATGTTCTAGCGGTGGGTTTGAGCGATAGGGTCTTTTGATTCCAAGTTTCTGTATCAATATTATATATCCAAGTCTCATTATCCTCACCGATTTTGTGCTGGCCGCCAAATAAAAGTACACTGTGGCTGTCATTTGATGATGCCATTCTATAATCACACCTACTACTTGGTGAGCTGCTAGTGTATTTCCTGGTCCAATTATTTTGATTATTTATTATCAATTCGGCCGCAGAACCAATACCAATTACGGATACATTATCATTTGTTCCATTATTGAACTCAGTATCTGAGGTTTGTGTCCAGGTTGAAGCAGCTTCTACACATACATCGTTTTCCAAATCTTCAAAAACCAAAAAACCAATAAAACCTACGGTAACTATTGAAAATACAATATAGGCAGATACCAGAGCATTTTTGACTTTGCTCCATTTCATTGAATCACAAGTTTATTAAGATTTAGGCATTTATATACTTTATAAGACAAACATCGAATAAATGTAGATTCGAAACGATTTTATGAATAGTTAAAATATCTTCAAATTAACAAAGGTATGGCCAATACAATTCTCCCCCATAAGCATTATGAATAACCTTTTGCATTCAGACAATTCTCCCCCATGAACGCACAAATAAATTTTATCCCTCATACTCCACTTACCATAACTATCTTCTAACCTTTGAATATCTCAAATATAATATTTGACAATTCTCCCCGGCGTGCCGAGTAGGTGGGGGACGGCTTCGGCACAGACACAAGATGGTGTGTTGGAGGGTAGGGGATAAAATCGGAGACCACCGTCCTCCGTGGATGCCCCACCCCAAACGGGAGCGTAGCGTGAGTGAGGGGTTGCGACCAAAGGGAGCAATTCGAATATATATTAGATCAAATTCGAAATCCTAAATACTTCGTAAAAATAAGAATTATTCTTGATTATATCTTATTTTTACTACAGCTTAGAATTCCTTAAAATATTCATAATTTCTAATCGGAATTCTAACCCCGAAATACTAAACAAATTCTAAGCCTCAAGCACTAAACGGATCAAAAATTAAATTGTTTATGATTTAGAATTTGGGATTTGTTTAGAGTTTAGATATTAGGATTTAGGATTTTTCTTTATTAAAAATGTTAAAAGCAATAATTATAAGGGTCCATAGAGAATGGGGTAGCGCAAAGTTTATGTTCCAGATAAACAATAAACTTTGGAGGGCCGGACTTTGGTGAGGGAGTATGCATGAAGAATTCAAGTAATATTACCAATATAATTATTAGAGAATTCAAAAAGAATGATATACCTGAAATAGTTGAGATATTAAAATCGAATGGACAATATTCACACCCTAGGGTTGATGGTCCTGAGGCAATGCTTCGAATATCAAAAAATCCTTACGCGGTTTTTTATATAGCTGAAATTGAAGATAGAATAATTGGAGTAGTTCGTGGAGTATATGACGGCTCTCGGGCATTGATCCATCAAATATCAGTTCATCCCAATTTTCAACGTAAAGGTATAGGGTTTGAATTAATAAAAAGCATTGCAAGTGAGTTTAAGAAAAAAGGCGCACCTTCAGTTTCTGTTACAGCAGGTAGGGGTGACTTGTGGGATAGTATAGGATTCTTTGAAAAACTTGGATTTAAAGATATGCCAATAAAATTAATGGTTCATTTTGACATTAATGAACTAATAAAAGAATGAGATTGAAATGCACACAGCCAGATTACGTTGAAGAAACAGGTTTTGGAATGAAATCACTAAAATCACTAAATTCGATTTATGGATTACCATTGCCGGAATATTTAATGGAAGACCCATTCCTGACATTAATTTTCCCTCGAAACATGGAGGTTGTGAGAAAGGTTTCCCATAATGCAAACCTGTCAAAATTAAATGATGAGGAGCTGACGGGATATGAGTTTATCAAATTAAAAGAGAAAGTAATCCGTAAAGAATATCAGGAACATTTTGGTTTCGATAGTGATAAAAAGGCAGAAAGGCACCTAAAGAAAATGGTCGATTTAAAGTTAATCATCCGTAAAGGTTCCGGCCCATCAACTTACTATGAGATTAATCTCACATAAATCCCGACATAAACTACGACAACATGTCGGGATGTATGCGATCATCACTAAAATAAATGCGCCATCCCGACACAAAGCACGACAACATGTCGGGATAAAATATGAAAATCTTTCATTTCACTCCTCCTCATACCCCCTACCCCCCCTACCCCCAAATATAGTTCTCTACAACCTCAAACCCTTGTCCAACCGAACTATAAACGGTTGATGAGATTATTCTTAACAAAATTCCAAGCACCAAGCTACAAACTTTGGAGAAGTCGAAATAAAAACTGGAGTTTACACGGATTGATCTGATGGTTTGGAACCACGAATACACATGGCTTGATTTAAGATTGATAAATTGAAAAGCTAAAAGGTAAAAGTGATCAGAACTTTTGACTGGGTAAGAATTCTGAGTTATTTGTAATGCATTTTTTAAGAATTCTTAGTTACAGACAATTTTTTTATAAAAAATTGTTGTGGTTTAAGATTTAACTTTTAAAATTTAACTTTTCCAATGCCCCAATAAATAGGAATAATACAGTTACGTTATCAAGGCCCATTCATCTCCAGCACAACTTTCTATTGCCACGATCTTCCAATCCCCATCGATCTTTCGATAGTAGGCATGGTGACCGTAAGGTAAAAAGGGGCCACTCTCATCAGGGGATACAAAAATAAGAAAGTCCCCATCTTTCAATGTGAATTTCGTCAATTCGAAATCAAACTCCCCATCATCTCTTACTGACTGGGCGTCCCAGATATCAAGATTATCCATTTCAAAGAGGTCATTAATGGATAACCCCTCCAGTTCTTTCATAAGATCCTGGTTGTTGAATAGAGCTTTAACTTCATAGCTCCATTCCTGAAAATTAACGGTCTCACCCGTGTCTAGGTCAACGAAGTTCTCATCGTATCCGGAAATGAAACCTTCGGCATCGCCATCCAGTAAACAATTGAAATGCTTAATAAATGCATCTTTCACCTGTTCATTTTCCGGGTTATGGGTGTTTGATTCGAAACATCCAGCCACAACAATAACGACGACTAGTAATAGAAAAACCGAATATCTCTCGCGTTTTTTTATTTGTATGTTTACACCTCGATCTGAATATGCACTTAACTTTTTATTATACTTTTCTTGTACTCACACCCCACAAGTGGATTAGATCATTAATGAATTATAACGTCCACATCCCAAATCCCTGATTATTTGACAATCAATTCAATTTAAATCAAATAATGAACTGCAGCGAATAACCGATCAAAAATGTACCCAGCACAAAGAACATGATGGCCGTCAACAATTTGAACAATGGCCGATTCCGATCTAAGGTCTTCTGCAGCTCATCCGAGCCCATGCCTACATAGACACTGGCGAATATGATCACCAGCGGCAGGATGAACATCAGGTTATATGCCAACAGCAAGAGTCCGGCCTGTAGTTGGTGCTCTGGCGCGGTTGCCCAGATTACCATGATGGTGGGTAGGTATATCTGCCCCGTACACAAGAACTCGAAGAGCGAGATCAAAACACCGGTTATCACAGCGATGACGATGAAATACTTTAGCTGAGCCAGGTGTTTAATGGTTCGGCCGATGAGGCTTTTTACGGGTTTTGGCAGTTTCAGCACCATCTCGTCTTTTTTACCCTTACGCGCCTTTCTTAGATCATAAAGGCTGGCAAAACCCAGTAATAGGGCGAAGCCGCCCATGAGCGGGTAAAGCCACTTTGAGACCAACGTCATCTCAGTACTGAATGCGGACATTAAACTGTACAGTCCAAACCCCAGTACCATGTATGTGAAGAACACACCCAGGGTAAATGCCAGGCCAATTGCCAATATCTGTTTTTTTGTCCTACCGGTTGCTGCCAGATAGCCGATGAAAAATATCAAAGTGGCAAATGCGCATGGGTTGATCCCGTCTATTAACCCGGCCGACAACACCGCCACCAGCGTAAATCCCGTAAACTTCTCGATGACGATCTCCTTATCCGGCTCCAGATCGGGACACAGGCAGCCGTTAATGTTGCGCTGGATCTGCTCCTCAAGACCGCGCTCTAAGTTGTCCACATCGGTGAAATACGCATCACCGATGAACACACCCAAGGTGCCCAGCTGTGATTCCGGGACACCGTAATATTCAAAATATGATTGCTTCAAGATCTCATTGTCAGGGTCGCCAATATTATATTCCTTCACATCGATATCCGGGTATTTGCCCTTCATTTTTTCAAGAATTTGGCGTGCTTTATGGCAGTTTCCACAGGTCGGGCTGTAAAAGAATATTATACAAATATCCCCGCCCGAAATATCGGCTGCGATCTCATTTAGGGGCGTATTATGCCCCGAATGTTTTGTGACTGTATTGTTCAACTTTTCGTAAGTGATCTCCCGGTTCAATAGAAAATCATCACCAATGAACACGGCCGCATAGAGTTCGTTGGGATGGATATAATCGGAAAATTTTGATAGATTGAACGCTGAAAAATATCCCGATAATAATAATTTATTGGCCGGGTCGGATAAAGAATAATTATGAATGATAAAATGTTCGAAATCTCGGTTCAATGTTGTGTTTAATAATTGTAAATTTTCCATTAGTGGTCCGGACATGTCTGCAGCCGGGTCATAGAAGAGTGCAACATGCATGGTCCAGGTAACCCGCCAATGGGGCCAGAGCGGCACGGCCATGTCCAGGGCGGCGTACGACTCGATCAGTGCCGAAACATTTTCCAGGGAAACCCCCTCGAAATACAAATAATAGTCACCGATGAACACGAACGGTGCGGCATTGCGGTTTTGTGTGGGGACGTTGTACGCCTCGAAGAAATCGATCATCAATGTATAATTGTTAACATCTTTCTTGATATCATAGCGGTGGAGTTTGATATTGTTGTATATCCCTTCGATCCAGTCAAATACGACCATTGCATCCTTACTGCACGGGCAATCCGGGTCGAAAAAGAAGGCAATGGAAATATTAGATCCGCCCTCACCACCGCCCCGGGTCATACGGTCAACATAAACGTCAACTTCAAAGTCAACATCAACATTAAAAACATCCAAATCCCGATCATGCGGCACCTGTTCAGCCGAAGTCGGTGAAACCGCATCGGTATGGTAATTAGTCTGGATCGAAGAAACGGTAAGGACAAGGAGCGTTGAAACGGTCAATATCAACAGGATCACACAGGCGAAGATCATAATTCCAACATGTTTGTCACTCTTACGATCCAATCTACCTGTAAATGTAAACCGTCCTGGGCCAACCACGTTTTTATAACTATTTGCCTTCATATTCATATATCCTTCTGCGATGCAATTCTTATAAAATCTATTGGAATTTCAAAGGAAAAGTAAAAAGCTAAAAGTGATCAGAACTTTTAACTTTTAAGATTTTACTTTTTAAATTTAACTTTGAAAAATGCATCAATTATTATTTTTTTTGCGTAGCATTTTTCATGAGACAACCCGATCTTATCTCTTCCAACGCCTCCTTCTGTCTCTTTTATCCAGTTTAATTTTTCGAGCGGTCTTTGATCTTGACCGGCCCGAACCTGAACCCGAACCACGGCCACGGCGGTTGTACCTGCCGCGAATCGATGTTAATGGTATCTTTCTTGCGGTCTTCTCTTCATTTCCACCCGAACTTATGATCGGGTGAATATAAAATAAAATTAGTAAGATCATTAAGATAAAAACCACGGCCCCAGCATAAAGCAGAGACCCCTCCTCCTCTGGCTTTTCGGAGTTAGTTGCATTTGGCTGAGGTTTTTGTACGATAAATTCCCGAACCCGCAAATTGTTATAATATTTATTACTCTCCTCTTCGATAAATGATGACGGGTCCACATAGGCAGTTATATTATAGCTTCCGATCTTCGCGGGTGTCCATGTTAGATTATGGACAACCGAGCGGTTACCATAGAGTTCTTTGATCCTGGTATGTGTTATGAGATGTTCGGCACTGCGGATAACATCGTCATAGATCTTGAGCTCGAAATTTCTCGCAACCGCCACACCAAAATTCGCGATCTTGATCTGCAACTCAACATCCTCGCCCGGCGCGGGTGCGGGGTTCGATGGTATGATAGCAGTTACGGCCAGCTCGGGCAGCAGATCGAACACCAGCTCCAGTGTATCGTTCACATACGGATCCCTATCCGATTGAACAAAGAAACCCAACACGATCTCGCCAGGCTCGTTTTTTTCCGGTATTAATGCGCGGATAGGAATGTTCTTTTTGGAATTCTGGGCAAGCACAAACGGTTCGGTGGACAGCTCAATGGACCAACCAGTAGGCTTTTTCGTATTCTTAAGTAAATACGAATTAACAACTGATTGGGGGTTATACACTCCCAGCTCAAAGTTAATGATCTCCCCCGCAACCATTTCGAAAAATACCTGAGAATCTGAAAGATCCAGCTTAACGATATCCTCTTCGGGGCCGCGGGTGGTGTAGGTATCAACATAGTCGGTTATAGATGGTGCGATTTCCGATCTTGCACTTATCCCTATGGTGGCGACCGCACCCATTTGACACCCACAGCCGGTCGAAACGTTTAAGATCACTTGGCCATGTTCTCCAGGACCCAGGGACAACTTGATCTTGTCCAGATCGAAGTACCATTCGGCCGGGTCAGGCTCGGTGCCGCCCATTACATTTATTAACTCTGCTTTTAGGATAAATGTATCATGCAATGTCCCGGTGTTTTGAACATCAATAAAATACCCGGTGGATTTTTTGCCGTTCGTAATATGCGAATTGTTAACACACCCGATCGAAATTGCGTAGGTGGGATCGGCTCTTGATCGAGCATTTGAGGGTTCCGGTTGTGTAGTTGCGTAAGTGGGAAGAATAAAAACTGGCATAAAAAAACTAAACAGAATTAGACATAAAAATATCAATGATATGGCCTTCGATTGCCAGACCGATCTTTGCCAGTAGTACCCACGGCCGTTCGAAAATCCAATAAATCGAAAATAATAAATTAACAATCCTCCAGGGTGAAACTTTGAATACATTTATATATTGAACATTTTATTTATAAATATGCCCAAATTACCATTAGATATCTTACGTCGCCGTGTACGGCAAGAGCTCTCCATGTGCAACCGCAAATTGGAGCACCAGATCGAACTAAAAGACGATGAAGTTGACGAATTCCCCGTTTTGGTTCGAGTAACCATGATACACACGCCAGGGCCCACACTGCGCAAAAAAATGTTAACCCACAGATATAAACATCAATTTGTAATGAAGATCACGGACGAATACCCCTATGAGAAACCGATCGTACGCTGGCGCACGCCGTTATTCCATCCAAACATCATGCTGCCGGAAGACGGCGGACATGTCTGCACCAAATTGTTAGACGATTGGGGCTTTAGCTCGAACCTATTATCATTCATCCAGGGCCTGGAGTCGTTACTGATGAACCCGAACCCGAACAGCCCCTGGGGCTCGAAATCGTGTTTGGCGGCGGCAAAACATTTCAATGAGAATGAATACAACCCGCCGACGATCGTCAAGACCGATCAAAGGGGCCCGAAGATATTGCCCATCGAGGAAATAACCTAGCCTTCGGCCAGGCCTTCGGCCGAACACTGAGCCTTCGGCAGACCACTATACTTATTTAATAAACAGAATCGTTTGGTGAGGGGTGACCATTACTATGGATTATTGTTGAAAAACATTTGGTGAGGGGTGTAAAAGGGATAAGTTAATGCTTAGAGGTCTAGAGTCTAAAGAGTCCAGAGTCTGAAGAGTCAAATGAATTTTCGATGAAAGGTATAATGGCTTCAGTGTTGAGTTATCGATGGGCAGTGACAATGGTGAATGGTAGATAAGAATTGAAGAATGAAAATTGAAGAATAGAGAATGAAGAATTTTCCAATTTACTAGTGTAAAGTGGTTGGTACTTTTAAATTTTCAACTTTGGAACCCAAGTTTGACAGTTCATTCTTAATTATGTACTTATTTTCTGGTTATTTTATAAATTTTTAGGAAAAATTTGGGGTTGAATTTGACAGATTATTTTAGGGATTACCAGACATATTGAAAAAAGGATTTTTTAGGGTTTTTTTACCAATAGAATTTG
>JAEHCK010000044.1 GCA_020696345.1 Thermoplasmata archaeon
TAAAGTGCTTGCCCCTTGGGGCAAACGCGCCGCTACGGGTCCAAAAATACATTAGACGTTTATCAAATTTCATCCAGAACCTAAAGGATCTGGAATTCATTTGATAGAGCAACCTATCGGTCACTCAAAAAGATATTAAATAAATAAGTTCTGGGTTTTTCAACCCAGTATGAAACAAAACCCAACAAATGAAATCAAGACTACATTATCTAAAAACAAGCATGTTTGCATGATACTATATGTACTCTCCCAAATCCCCTCATATACTCAGGAGCTGGTAGAAGAACTAGGATATCACAAATCCAAGGTAGACAAAGCAGTTCTATGGTTGAAAAAGAATCGGCTTATCAAGGTTTTGGATATAAATTCGACCCGAAACGGCGATCTGTATCCGCTTTTGCTTAAGAAAATGAAGAAAATCAAATCTCAGCTGCCCCCTAAAAAAGCCAAACCTGTTTTGAATAACCTAAAATTCTACTTCATCTCACAGAAAGGGGTAAGTTATCTACCATATATCAAGCAGATTTTATTTAAAAAGGTGATCAAAAATGAATGAGAAGAAACAAACCAAATTAGAGGGGGCAAACAACAGATAAAATGGGATTAGAAGAAGAACTAAGCCAGTTCATAGGTACTACCCAATATCATCCATCGACCTTTGGCACGCTGAATATAACAGACGGGGTGCATTATCTAAGAGAAAAGGCAAACTGCTATTGGTTTATGGATGTGATTGAAAGCTATCAACCACAGCTAAAAGGCATTGGTTTCCAAATATGGGGAATAAAGGTCAATGAAGACAAAACTGCAATGGTTTATTGCAAGGAGGACAGCGATAAAGAGCCAATAACAACTCAAAAGCTGGAATATACTGACTTTCCACTAGATAAGTTCGAGCTGTATTGCATAGATCATGTGGTGCTATTGAAATCTGAGTATTAAAGAGGTAAGACCCAAATAAAATGAAAGAAAAGGAAAATACTGATAAAGTACAAGAATTCCGAATGGAATGTAATAAGTGTGGTATAATTGTAAACCTACAAGGCACAGAAGAGAATTTAGAAAATTGGTTAGATAATCCAGGTTTCATGTGCCCTGGTCGGCATGTAGAACTAGATCGCCCAAGAAATTATCTTGAGTTCATTGAAGCTGTTGATATTGACCAACCTTATAAATGGGAGCCAAAACCCGATAGAAATTATGTGGATATCCATAAAATTAGGGGGCTTGAGCATAGTGGTTATGGTATATTCAAAAACCCTAAAACAGAAGATGTATATGACTATGAAGCCGATGAAACTGGGTTAAGACATTATTACCAGATAAATTCTGAAAATAAAAATGAGAGTTGAAGATTTGAAAAAAGATATTAAATTCAATATCGAATATAATGACTATAAAGAGGGTGAGCCATTCAGATTTGCTAGTCTTACGATGGTGAGAGAGTTTCCACCACTTTATATTGCTGTTGATGTATCAAAGGATTGTTATAGCTTAGATTTTCAAAATGGTTATAATAGTTGGACTATTGATGGTTGTGTTGAAGATTATAATAAAGATTTAGATAAACTGGCTAAAAAGTTATTCAATAGACTTGAAAAAGTTGGTTTAATTAAAGTGGAGATTAAATGAAAGTAGACATTTTATTTTTAGATCAAAAAGTATGCGATTATTACAATTTCATTCCAAAACCAGACTCAGAAGCAATAAGACCTTCTATTAATGATATAAAATTAACGAACCATACTAAAAAAGCGATTCTAGTTAATGTAAATAATAGTGTCTATTGGATTGCCAAGTCATTGATACGATCAATCTCCGAAACAGGTGATAACCATTCAATATTCGAGAATGAACCGTACTACGATAAATATATTGACAATATAAAATTAGAATCGATTAAAAATGAAGAGAATAACAATGTATAGTCCAAAAATCAATGAAGAATACATACCATTGCTCTACAAATTAGGGAAAGAACTTCATAAGCCAATGACTTATTTAGCCAATGAAGCTGTGAAGGAGTATTTGAATAAATATAAGGATAATTTGGAGGATAAAACTGAAGTGTTGCCTATAAAAAATGAAAATGTCTAATATGAAAATATCAGTACTTGGCCTATTAGGTTTTGGCATAATCCTTTTACTATTAGGAATATTCTCTAACAATTCCGTTCTATGGTGGTTGGGAGTAATAATAATAGTATTGTTTATTACATTGGTATTGTTATTAACATTTTTCTTAGGTTTAGTGGTGGGTATATTGAAATATATATCTAAAAAAATAAAAGGAGGTGATAAATATGGCAGAATCGAAGCTAATGGGGTTTGTGAGAAAAACAAAGAATGGTAATGCTGTGACAGTATCAGTAGACACAGAGGCTTTCAAAAACGCAGAGACCTACACAACAAAGGCTGGCAAGAAGTATGTGAGCATGATCATAAACCTCGCAAAGCTACAGCAATTACTCAAAGGCGAAACACAATTCACAACTGTTAACCAGATAGTGAGTTAATGGATAGGATTATTGCTCCATTAATATTTATCTTATTAATAATTAATCCTATTTTTTGGGGTTAGACAACAATCTCAATAAACTTACAAATTTGGGATTATTTCTCACATTTATAAACTCTGGTTCTTTTTCTATTCTTTCAATGCATCCCTTATCTATCTCATATAATTCTTTAACAATCTTTAATAAATCTTCGATGTTATCCATTCCTGGATCACACGTTTCAAGTGCTTTATAATACAGTTTGATGCTATCTCTAATTCTCTCCTTTTCTTTATATGCAATTCCAAGATTGAGATAAACTATTGCCCTCCTTTCCATTTCATTTTGCTCTAAAATATTCTCTAAAGTACCTATTGCATCATTAAAATTTCCTCTTTTGTTATATAATATACCATTGAATAATTGAATGGTTGGTAGACCTAGAGGTGCAACTTCTTTAAAAATTACCATAGCTTCTCTCATTTTTTTTTCAGCCTCATTATAAAATCGGTTATCATAAAGACCTTTTTCAATATATATTTCTGAAATAAAACAAAGTATATTACCTATCCATCTTTTTTTATTCTTTCCTTTTAGACTTCGTAAATCTTTTAAAACTTTGAACAAAGTATCTAAACAATATTTATTTTCCTTAATTCCATATTGTCTCCAATGAGCAAAAATTCCTTGAGCTTTATTTGAGAACTTAGAAAACTTATTCGTAATAATATCTTTTGCGAATTTTTCCGCTTCCTGAAATAATTCTTCAGCAATGATAAAATTATTTTGAAGATATTCTATATATGCAAGATTGTATAATATTCTACCCATATATTTCTCTAAATATTTCATATAACTATTTTGACCAAAAGATGAATTAATGAGTTCTTTTGCTTTTGTTAATTGTAATTTACAATTTTCAAAATATATTGAATCTTTTCTGCGGAGCATATCCCCATATTCTGCACGAACCCAGATTGCAATTTCCTTATCATATTTCTCATCAGATTTTTCACGATATTCTTGATACTCCAAATATACTTCTAACATATCTGTAAATTTTTCTCTTTGATTTTTACCTTGATATGCTACATGATTATGAAGTTCCTCAAATGGATTATATTTTTGAATGAGTTCTCTTTCAATCGTAAATATCAATACTAATGAAGATAAATCATACTTTTTATTGCTTTCCCATTTGAGTTTTTCCATTATTTTTCCTTTTAATCCATCCGATAAATCGTCTTCTTCTGCAGCATCAATAAATAATTTTGCAGTTTGTGGGTGATATTCAATTTTGTATCTTCGACTATACTTTTCTTTAGATATTTCGTCCATATCAGTTAATTGTTTTATTATTTCATCATTAAAATCTAACAAGCTAAAAAGAGACACTGGAGTTGCTATTTCATATTGCCATAATGCACAGATGCAATAAATGATTTCCCTAGCTGAATATGTTTTATTCACAGATTGATCTATTTTTTCCAAATAATCTAATGCCCTATCTATAACAATTTTAAGAGTTTTTTCCATTCCATATTTCCATCTACTCAAAGCACAACAGATCAATGCCAAATTTTCAAATTCTTCTATAAACTCTCTTGATTCTTTTTCTATCTCCGTTGTTGGAACTGTTTTGTTCTTTCCTAGTAACCATTGTACAACTTGTTCAATACTCTCTTGCTTTAGGGCAATTTCTTCTCCATTTGGTTTCAAAAAACAGATAATTTTTTCATAAACTTCATGCCCGACAATAGTATCTCGACTTGTCATAATAAAATTGGATTTACATTTTGATAGTTGCTTAATTATTTTTAAAGAGAGTGAAGAGCTACGATGAAGATCATCGAGAATAATGAGAGTGTTTTTTTCTATATTTTCGATGTATGATATTTCTTCATAGGTCTGTTTTAAAGTCATTAATTCAGATTCTCGTTCTGAAGATAACTCTCCGATGTTTAAATAAAATACAGACATTCTTTTATCTTTTAATCTTTCATCTCTTAATCTTTCCCCAATGAATAACGCACCAACACTTTTACCAATAGCTGATTCCCCAATTAACAATAATCGTTTTAGCTCACCATTAATTATTCTTGATATAATTTTTTTATCTTCAATATCTCTTGGGAAGCAAACATGTTTTTTTAAATCACGCCATTCCAGTCTTCTAGGCCAACGATTACCAGGATATTTCGGCTCTTTATTTCGACCTTTACGAAGAGTTTTTTCTATTGTTTTTAAGAATATTAATGGTTTATAATATGTTTCAGTTGCTTTTTCATCAATTTGTGATGGATAATATAGAGAAACTCCTTGTCCCTCTTCATTATGTTTAAATTGTAATTTATCCACTAAAACACTATACATTTTCTTTCCAGTTTCTTCAGTAAGAATCTTAATTAGTGGTTTAGGAGGATCAAATTCATCTTTAAATTCTTCATTCCATATATCTTGGAAATCTCTTAATATTCTCTCAGGTTGTATTCTATGTTCTTTATAAATATTTTTAATAGATGTATTAAGTCTCTCTCTTTGACTAATAAACATACACATTTGTACATATAGATCTCTATTTTTAGATAAAAATGGATCATCATTACATACTTTTAAGTAAAAGGATTTTTTTTCCTCGCTTAAGCCCTCCCATGCCTTATTGCCTAAATAGAAATCTACTAAATCCTTTTGAATATCTGCAGGATATGGTTTATGTTTCAGTTCTTTAACTAAACGACGAGTGACTATTAAAATATCCTTTAAAAGGATTGTTTCATCATATTTTGGTGAATTTAACTTATTAACCAATTTATGCCATTTATCAATATTTGAAGTATTAAGGACAATTCTATCTCGAATTAATATCCCCCAATCGAAGGCCTTATAAATATACCTTTTTAAGTAGTAACATGGTAATAGATAAACTTGAAATTAAGAGATTTAGAGCGGAAAGGGATAGCTATTGGGAATCGGTTACGCCTTGGTATAGCCCAACAAATCAAGTTCTAGATAGTACTCCTTTCATGTATTCCCGTTTATCAATTATAAATACAATTGAAGAGTTATTAAGATTGTCATCAAATACATCATATATAGTTTCAAGTGAAATAAAGATTTTAACAGATATTCTGTTAGATGATAATAAAAATAATAATATTAAAACAGCAAAAAATTCAATAGAGATTCACCTACCTATTCATAATTGTCTTTATCATAAATTACACAATATTTTTGAGAAACAAATCTTAAATTTACAACTTCCCGATTTTGGTAGAAAATATATTGGGTTTTTATGGAGTTATATTGGTCTCAAAGAACCTATCGATGAGAGGGAACCTAAGTGGTCTCTGAATGTTATTGGTACAATTCCATGTGATAGATTTTTAAAAACTTTAAATAAAAAGGATGAATATAAAAAATGTCTTTGTCCTAACCAATGGACTCAAGTATGTTCTGAACTTTTAGATATTGTTAAAAATAACTACAATAAAAAGAAACATTGAACATCTAATCAAAAATATTTCTTATAAATCCACATTATATGTTTTTTCAGTGTATCTACAGTGTGTTCTGGATATATATATTACAGTATTTTTATATATTGTTAATGAAAAATAAAGGTGAATTAAATGCACCCAAATGGATATGATGAAAAAAAAAGAAAAAACAATGAAGAATTTATTATTAAGGAATATGTAAAACTTATCCTTTTATCATTTGAAAATGAGTTTAAAGAGGATTTTAAAGGGGTAGTCATATCTTATGCTGATGTCAAACCATTGTTATTCGAAATAATTTTATTAATATTAAAGAGACAAATAAACCATGTTCAAGATGCTTTTGGAAAGCATGGGCGGGAAGTCTTTTTTAAAGAATTAAATAATACAAATAATACAACAATAAAAACTTTGGTATTTGAAAAAGCCTCTTTTAATCTGAAAGATTAGAATTAAAAAACTTTTTGTAAAAATTTATTGATAAATATTGAAAAGTATCATACTTAAATATTCTACAAATAAATTGATGATAAAAATGCTAAAAAATAGTCTAGGTCTAGAAAGTAATAAAACCCTACCTTTCGAATACAAGGGCAGGCTCCGCCCAGATGAATTCTTATTAAAATGTGATGAAGCTATTAGATTAGAATTAGGCAGGCTCCATATTAAAACACGAGTTTTTGTTATTCCACTTGCTTTACTCTTTATTAAGTACCATCCTGAGCCTATGACAATAAGAAGGATCTACGATCTTTTGCTTATTAATTATGATAACCGGAATTTTGATGACTTTGAAAATGAGCGTTATAAGATAAAAAAAGCCGTAAAAATAATGGTTGCAAGGGGATTGATTTTCGCCCAAAGCAGAAACTACTTGTGTTATTTTGACATTTTAAAATTGGATAGTGATGAACAGCATCTTGAAAAATTCTTCGACAAATCCAATCAGATGCTAGAAAGTACATGCCAGACCTTAAGAGAAACGCCAACAAATAATTATGATTTTTATAATGAAATCAATTCCAAATCCAAAATATGTATTTCCAGAGAAGGTAACGAATATATCAAACATCAAATCGAAAAGGTTTTGGATATAATAATTGAAGAATCTGAAGAAAATATAGTAACCGAGACTTATGAATCACTTAAAAAAGGTTCAAATGAAACTCCCAAAGAAATACCATTCTATATCATCCACAAAGTAGTAAACAGGCATATCATTCTATAACTATCTGGATATACACCAGAATGTTCACAATGACCATATAAATCATTTATTCAAACCTTATGTATGTATGCTGAAAAATTAGAAGATATTGTAAAAAAATCTAATAAAAAAGGTCGTGCTAGAACGTCGAAAGGAGATGTACCCTTAAGTTATTCAATAGAAAATGAAGAATACTTCAACAATATCCCTCATGCAAAAGAATGGTTAAACTCAATCGTAAGACGAAGGGGAAGCTCAATTCGCTCACAGCAGAATTATATAGCTCGCCTTACCCATGTGAGTAGAGTAACTGGCATTACTGATTTTAAGAAATTAACATTTGAAGATGTAAATAGATATGATACATTAATGTGGGAATGGGGAATGGCAATAAGAACAAGAGGGGGTAATCTGAGTGTGGTAAACAGTCTTCTTCAATATTCTGAGATCCTGAACCTTAAATTAGTGAATAGGATCAATAAAGAACTAAAACCTAGAGAACCTAAAGATGACCATAGACGATATTTAAGTGATATTCCTAATGTAATTAACATTTGGAATGATTATATTGATTCTCAAAAGAATAAGTATAATAAATTTATATTAAGAATGTTAACAGATTATGGTTTAAGAGAAGAAGAGCTTGTTACTCGAAATTTAAATGATTTTGATGCAGATAATCTTTGTATCCATGTTGTTGGAAAAGGTAATAAATATAGGAAAATTGAGTTTGTTGATGGATTTGAAGAGCGTATTTTAAAAGCATATTATCAATATAAACGCAATAGAAAAGAACCTAATAAAATAGATGATATTGACACACTTTTTGTTACAAAATTCAATACAAGACCCTCCTCCAAATCCATCTATGATTTTGTAAAATATCATACCCAAAAGGCATTAGGTGAGGGTTTTTCACCACATAAATTAAGACATTTAACTGCATCATGGTTAGCTATTCTTCGAGATGATAACGGTAACATCTTATACGAACCTACAAGAATAATGAAGTTCTTGGGCCATGAATCTCTTGATACTACAATTAGGTATATTCATGCATTTGCCAAAGGTGCAAATAGCAAACTGAATAAAATGAAGAATAGAATATTTAGGAAAACTGGAAATATAGACGATTTAATTAATGATTGTCCTCCTGACGAATTGCCAAAATTAATTATAAGACTTCTCCTAGAAGGAAAAATTTCAGATTCTCAATTCGATAAATGTTCAAGTATCCTAAGAATTAAAAATAGGGATTAACACGTACAATAATTAAGGGATAAAATGAAGAATACCAAAGAGATATTTAAAGATAAAAACCAAGTATTTTCAAAATCTCTCTTATTTAAATATGTTTTCTTCAACAATCCAGGTTTTCTTCAACAAACCTCGATTTTTCTTCTATTGTTCAGTGTTTGTTCCAGAAAATAATTATAAACTAACTACCATAATCTACCATTAGGAGTGGAAATTATATGAAACTTCAGAAAGAAAGGTTAATGAGAAAGATACTAGTGATCATTGTAATAATATTACTCACCTTTTCAATATTCCCAGTTATACCAGTTCAGGCTGAAGAGAGCCGGGAAGAAGACGGAGCTGTATTTTTTACTGGTGAGATATCCGATTCAGTTATCGACACCAACGAGGATGAGATGTTCGATTTTTTGATCATGGAAGTTACAATTGGTGTAGATGTTCAAGGCACGTATGAGTTGAGCGGTAAACTGATCGTTGGCGATGATAAACCGGTTATGTATGTTTGCAAGGAGTTCGAAACTGAAGAAAGAGCTGCCAATATCACCCTAAAGCTTAAATTTGCAGGTAAACCCATCTATGATACCGGCGTATCGGGGCATTATTTCTGTGTACTCTGGTTAAATGATCAAACCGGTAAAACGATCGATGAATTGGAGTATCGAACAAAGGAATATGTATATTCCGAGTTCCAGCATCCACCACCACCCATAAAGATAACCGATCATTTCGAAGATCTTGGTACCGACCTTGATCGTGATGGTTCGTATGATCTCTTAACTATCAAGATAGGTGTGGATGTACTTGAACCAGGTTATTATCTATTACTTGGCGGTTTATTCAAAAAACTTGAAGACGGTATGGATGATGTTAATGTTGATGATGATCATGATCATGCGCCATATTTCCTCATTACAGGGAACCGTATTACGGTGGATCTGAACGAAAAAAGTGAATATATCGAATTGGATTTCAAGGGCCCGGCGATTCGACTGAGCGGTTTTAACGGCCCGTATTTTATTGGGCTCTGGCTCGAGCAAGTTACACAACTTGAAGAAAAAGAACGAATAAACGAGCGTTTATTATGGCCCATGGCAGGGAAGAGTGACTTATCAGGAAGAGTCATATTTAAAACCGAGGATTACTTATATTCGGATTTCGAAGAACCTTTCAAGATTGTCAAATTTACCGATCGCGTGAAGGACTACCCGGTTGACACGAATGAAAACAAACTGTTCGAATTTCTACGATTATCGATGACCGTGAATGTGACCGAGGCAGGCAAATATCTGATACGAGGTAGAATATTTACAGGGTCGGACTGGTTTGATCTAATAGCAGAGAATATTACTTATCTAGAACCCGGAATGCAGCAGGTGGTCATTAATTTCAAGGGACCCGATATCCATAAGAATCGACTTGAAGGAATTCTTGATATCCATTTGTTAATAAAAGGTGAGAGTTCTGAAGGGTTCCAAGTATTTGATGAGATGAAGTATTCCACTTATAAAAAATACAGGTATACTGATTTTGAATCCACGTATGATAGAAAGGAAATGATCGACATATCCAACGAACCACTGCCATACGCAAAATTAGATATGGAAGGAATTACCACTAAAACAGATATCATGGAGGTTTATACGACCCGCACAAGACCGGAGATCTCGTTTTGGTATTCGGATACCGACCACACAAATGCACGGTTCAAATTGATATATCATAGGTTGATCGGTTATTCCGACCATAACCAAAACGGTATATTTGATTTTGGTGAGGAGCGTTTTGATATAAACCTGGAGGATTCGCTCTGGATGTTGAACGGACTCACATACTCGGTAAATTCCCGATACGGCAACTATGTTGAGTTTCAATTATCAACCGAGGTTAGTATAGATAATATTGACCAACCATTGTCAAATAACCCGGATGACCCGGAGCACCTACCACCGCCGCCACCAACCACACATACACGTAAAAGTACAAGTACAAATACTCGACAGGAGTTGGAAGATCCCGAGCCGCCACGTTTCGAGGAAGAGCCATTTGAGTTTGACGAACCTAAAGTTACATATCCCTGGGCCAGGATCGATTTTAAATTTTTGATCACCAGCAATGATTTCACACTTACAGAATACTTAGATGTGAAGATCAACGGCGGGACCGAGCTCAAAATTGATGTCAATATCGAGTTTTACAAGTATGTTGACATCGATGGTATATGTCTGGAACAGATATTATTTGACGAGGCAAAGATATTCGGGTTCAAAACAAAGGAGACCAACCAGGATAGGACATTTCAACCAAACGAGCCTGAGCAAGGGCCTGAAAATCATAAAGATATGGAACTCGAACCAATGCATTTATTCGAACCAAGAGAAGGCGATATTAAACAATTGATCATGTTCATCGATGATTCGGAAAAAGAGTATGGATTCTATTCATGGGTCAATAAAGTCAATATTACATATTCTAATGGTCAGTCCAAACTTGTTAGTATAAATTCAAGCTATGTGATCGATGGCACCGTGTTGAGATTGTTTACCAACTACCCTTACGATAATGATCTTTCCACAATTCATCATGAACCAAGTATAGGAATGGTAAAAGAGAGCAAACCAAAGAGGTCGGAACCTATCGATGAGATCGCCCAGATCTTGTTCAACCCGGCAATATATATTATCGCATGCATTGTTGCTTTGATATCTCTTGCAGTATTACGCAAGAGCCAGATGCAAAAAGAACAAACAGTGGCTCGGGTAAGACAAAAACCCATGGAGAAACAGATCGTTAGAAAACCGGTTAGAATAAAAGAAATTAGAAAGTAATGATTTGGAGTGCTTTTTATGGATGATGTTGCAAATCTTTTACGTGCTTGGATCATGATCTTTGCATTGATCTTATTTATTGTATCCATGTTTGCATATTATCGAACGCGGCATAAACGTTTACTGTTCGTTAGTTGTGCGTTTGCGATCTTCTTCATTAAAGGTATCATACTTAGCCTGGGTCTAATTGATCCCGGGATAGATGCACTTTATACATCGGGGCTTGGTGATCTTCTTGACCTGGTGATACTAGTATTACTTGCAGCTACTATATTGAAGAAATAATTATTAATTCTCGATGTGACCACAATGTCACCAGACCAGAAATCCGATCTGGATTTAGAACTTGAATTGGATACACGTAAGAGTTTATACGAGTTCATCAAAAACAACCCGGGAACACATTTGCGAGAGGTCCAGCGAAGATTAGGCATGTCCATCGGGCTGTTAAAGTTTCACATACAATATTTGCTCACTCATGAAATAATAATCGAAAAAAGTGATAGGTATTATAAAAGATATTTCCTCTCTGGCCGGTTGGGGTCCATCGATAAGGTAACCCTATTCGCCTTACGCCAACAGAACCCGAGATGGATCATACTATACATTTTGGAACACCCAAATACCAAACATAAAGAGCTATTGGTACGATTTGATTTTAAACCATCTACACTCTCTTTTTATCTAAAGAACTTGGTCGATAAAGGCATAATAATTCGTAGGCGTGCAGGTCGAGCGAGTAATTATTCGATAATAGATCCTGAGGCGATCGTGCATATCCTTATCACCTACCGACCAAGTTTTCTGGATAAACTGGTTGACAGGTTCTTGGAGACTTGGTTTGATGAATTCGAAGGCGATGGATCTTAATATGTCGCTGAGATGGCAGAATGTTCTATATGTCGTTGAGATTTCGGGATGCACAAATGATTTAACGTAAATAAATCAAACATCCTAATAATTAATCGAAATATAGAACAATTCATTATAGACCTTCAAATCATCAATTTATTTTCATAGATCAGATATAAAACATAAATAATTGATAATTATACCATGTTTCACTTAATAATAGTTTTTTAAATTTTATTAAGGAATGAGATTAAATGGATCATAACGAAGATATCAAAACCGGGCTTGGTACTCAGGAGCAAATGGAAAAGGACCCGCACTGGAACGGCATACCACCTGTTGGCAATAAGCCGATCCATGATAAATATAAATTTCTAATATTCATTTTGGTAGTATTTATAGTCAAGATAATAATCTGGTCAGCCTATCGCTGGACCACCGGCAACTGGGATGTATTGGGTAACCCTGTGAATAATTACACTGCCGGCATTTTCATGAAACCGCTCCTGCAGTTATTACCGGTATTCATACTCTGGATATATTTATTCAAAGAAAAGGGTTTACCTTTTAGGCTAACTCGGAAACATCTGTTTTCTTCGATCGTGTTCGGCTGTATCTTGGGTCTGGTCTATTATTTTGTAGCCACCGGAGTTCTGGTCGGCATTATGGGCGCCACAGGACAGGGTACGGATTTTCATATCGTTGCAGGGTGGGATGATGTTGGGTGGGGGTTGATAATTGCAATGATGTTTTCGTACATGATCGGTACTGGACCTACCGAGGAGTTGTTCTCGCGCGGTTTCCTACAAGACCAGAGCGCACGCGCATTTCCAATATGGTTTGCAATACTGTTTTCCTCGGTTCTATTTGCGATCGGGCATCTGCCCATTTCAATTTTCTTATATCACATGAGCTTAATGGCAATTGTATGGTACATGATAATTCTGGTCGTCATGGGTGGATTCTTTTCATTACTTTATCTTTGGTCACGAAATATAGTATTCCCGATCATAATCCATGGCCTTTGGGACTGGTATCTATCGTTATACGCATTACGCGGCGCCTACAGCAAGGGTTTCATGGCCGATCCGGTGGTGAACTTCGGCGTCATGGATTTTGTGAGTACGATCATTACATTATGTATTATGCTGCCAATATTTTACATAGTATATCTGGTCTGGTGGCGGCACGATAAACCATTACAGGACGGCCCTCTGGCCGGAATTGTCAGGGCAATCGAACAGATCAGAGTAACAGCAAAGATACGCAAATACGACCGCGGTGCGTGGCCAAGGGGAAACCCGATCTTGGTTACGGCGGCCATTGTAGGCATATTTTGTTTGTTAAGTATACCGTTAGCTGCTGTTGTTAGCACCGATGACCCGGCCAAATTCAATGACCGTATGATCGGCGCAGAGCAAATAATAGTATTTGTGTATGATAACGGTACGATTCAAGGTTCCAACCTACTCAATGAAGGGAAATCCTTTGAATATCCTATAGAATTCATTGATATGGAGATAGAATATATCAATATCACATTAACCTGGCAGGACGATCCAGGTGATTCTAATATAATTACGAACGAGCCCGATGAATTCAAAGTAGAGCTGTTTGACAATGACGGTTTCGAGCTTGCTGTGGGCCAGGGTGACTCTGGTAACCTGGAACTGAGCTGGCAAGGCGTTGAGGCAGTTGAATATACAGGTAATTTCATGGTCGTTGTGACCCTGGAATATGCCGGCGACCTTGAGCTGAGATATTCTCCATTCGGTTTAATCTCCCAGCCAGATGATTCGAACGACTATTCACTGGAGATCGAATATACAATGTTCACAAAAGAATATATTGACATCGAGGACGGAGATGTACGGTGGGAAGAATGATCGAATTAGTATACGCTTAGGCTTGGAGTTTAAGGTTTTTGGTTGTGTCAACGGCACATGAAAAACCCATAAAATAATCCAATAATTAGACTGGACCATCTAGTAAATGGATGTTTATTATAGACCGCTATTAATTCGCCAGTAATATTTTCGTCAATCTTCAAAAAATCATCTTTTATCTGGTGAGTTGGGTATTTTCCATATTTATTCTAAAGTATTTATAATTAATTTATTTTTAATTTTAAGTATAAATGATCCAACTTCTTCATCATATCCCATCATGAACTCACCAGTCGAATTTAGTTTCAATTTCATACCAATACTGTTTTGAATGAAATAACCGCAGATAAACGCCGATTAACACAGAGATCATCAGTTAATCTCTGTTTATCTGTGTTTATCTGCGGTTCCCCCATTTGTATTTATCCATTGTCATGATTAAGGTTTGTTAGCGCAAGTATTATTAATATTAACCTTTATTACCCACGAATTCAAACATTTAGGGGGGCCAAAGATGGTTTTCCAGGCATCAGGAAAAATATCGGGCAATGGTTCGAAAGGGGCCGATTTTCGAGACTTGGAGCTCGTTAAAAAAGCAGAAGACAGGTCAATGAGAGATCAGCATAAGGCTGAAAAGAATGCAAAGAGATCTCTCGCCAGTACCGAGCACAACTTTCAGGCTTATGAAGAAAAGACAATAGCCGGGCTCTTGGAAAAACTTGAAGAGGAATACAAACTAGAAGAAAAAAAGGTATTATCAAAGGCAAAAACCATCAAAGCAGAGGGCGACACTGAAGCCGAAATGCTCAAATCAGAGGTTTCGCAAAGAACGGCGGATGCAGCCGCATATATTGTGAAGGCAGTTATTACTGGTTAGTAAATGGTTTTATTCGGAGGCAAGTATATTGTTTTATCCTGCGCGAATGAAGAAAGTTTCAATAATTGTACATTCGCATTACCTGTCAAATTTGATAAGAAGGCTTCACGAAGCCGGTTTCGTTGAGATCACTGAAACCTTGAAAAGAGATCAAAATTATTCAAAATTACTCAAGCCAGGCAAGAGCAAGGATGTTACTGTCAAATGTGTATCCTACGGTTTACGAAATAACAGGATCATCGATGTCCTCGAACGTGTGGCGCCGCCACCGGAAGGGTTGTTCAGATCATTCACTCGACCCGAACCAAGACCAAGAACCACGGTGAAGATCAAGGATACGGAAACCTTGTTGGCAGAGACCGAAAGTATTTTTAATAGGATAGAGGACAAAGTATTGGATCTTGACTCACAATTCAATGCCTTGGATGAAGAGCTAAATACACTCGAACACCAGAAAGAACAGATAAGAATGCTGCGGCCGATCAGGTTCGACCTGGGTTATCTTGGCTATAGCCAACACCTGATGATCAAGGCGGGGATGGTCGATTCGGTCGAGCAATTGAAAATGGCATTAAAAGATATGAAAAATATCTCATATCGATATGCGGAAGTGGACGAGAAATATTCGGTGGTTATTGCAGCTCACATTACCCAACAGTCTGAACTTGAAAGCAAACTGCGTGGTAGATTCTTCACCGAATTCGATATTTCGGGTTTTCAGGGTACTCCCGAACAGGTCTTGAGCACACTCGATAATAAGATCGATGCATTAAACAAAAAAAAGGAGTCAAAGCTGGAAAGTTTAAAGAAATTCTACGATGCATGGTATAAGAGATTACTAGTAATGGATGAAGAGCTGGAGAACGAACGGCAGCGGAACGATGTTTTCAACAAGTTCGGTGAGACACAAAATACGAAAATTATTACCGGTTGGGTTCAGGTAAAAGAACAAGAACGGCTTTTGAGGATCTGCGATGAGGTAAGCTCAGGCCATGCGATCTGTCATTTCAGTGACCACCCTGCCGATGAAGAAGAAGATGTACCTGTAAAGCTTCAGAATCCGGGCTGGATAAGACCGTTCGAAGTTTTAACGACGCTCTTTGCAACACCAAAATACAACGAGATAGATCCGACTCTGATCATTTCCATACCGTTCGTATTCTTTTTCGGGCTGATGTTGGGTGACGCTGGCTATGGGCTTGTAATACTAATTCTTTGTTTATTCGGCTATTTCTCTGTTGGCAAGATCAGGCCAGTGGTCAAACAGGCGTCATACATTGGAATATTCATGGCGATCTCTACCATATTCTTTGGCATTCTCATGGGCTCATTTTTTGGCGATCTGGTGCCTCGGTTGATATATGGTGACCCTGCGGCCCCATTATATAATGCAGTCCTTCTGGGTTTCCCGTTACCTTATAACCCGATCAGGATGCCAATATTACTTTTACAAACATCACTAATACTTGGCTTGAGCTATTTAATATTAAGTGTGATCGTAGCTGCAGGCCATAACCTGAAATATGGAAATTACAAAGAATTTGCTTTAGGCCAGTTATCATGGTTTATACTAATACCTTTTGGCTTGATCTTAATTTTTACTGGATTCTTCAAATTTGAATTCACTCCCATGATAATGAACTTGTCATATATCATGGTCATAATCGGGATCGTATTACTCTTCATTGATAAAAAAATGTTGTTCTTCTTCGATCTCACGGGTTATCTGGGAGACACACTATCTTTTACACGATTATTGGCTCTTGGCCTTGCAACTGCTGGTGTCGCTATGACCATCAATATAATTGGTGAGCTTATGTTACCGGCACATCCGGCAATGATCGCACTTGTCATAATCTTACTGTTCTTTGGTCATTTAGTTAATTTTATGCTTCAAGCGCTTGGGGCAGGTATTCATTCTTTACGATTGCAATATGTGGAATTCTTTTCCAGATGTTATGTCGGCGGCGGAAATTCGTTTCAACCGTTCAAGGCAAGACATATCATAACAAAACCTAGATCAAGAAAAAATTGAAAATTTGAAAATTTGGAGGCGCAAAGATGGTTAAAATCAACGAGAAGAATGTGTTTCGGCCAATGATACTGATGCTGACTATGTTATTGGCAGTATTGGTTGTTGTTGGCTTTACCGCCGCAGAAAAAATTGAAAATGCAAATGTTGCGGACGAAGCTGAGGTTGAGGTGGCCATACCATCTCAATTCGGTCAGGCTGGCGTTGGTAATGAGACTACGAATGTGACTGCAGTAGCAGAGGACAACAAGGCAATGATCGCAATCGGTGCGGCACTTGCCATTGGCATAGCCGGTATCGGTTCTGCCATGGGAATCGGCATTGCAGGTGCGGCAGGTATCGGTGCGGTCGCCGAGAAACCCGAGAGGTTCGGCAAATCCATGGTGTTACAGGCTATGCCTATGACCCAGGGTATCTATGGTCTGCTGATAGCCATTCTATTATTGATGGGCGCAGGCCTATTAGGCGGTGGCGGTGGCGATATGGAGCTGCTAAGCAAACCATATATTGGCATATCGGCAGTCGCAGTTGGATTGGCAGTAGGTTTAACGGGGATCTCAGCCATTGGCCAGGGCATTACAGCAAGTGCCAGTATTGGCGGAGCTGCTCGAAATCCTGACGTATTCAGTAAAGGTATGATATTTACGGTTATGTCAGAGACATTAGCAATTTTTGGATTATTAGTTGGCATTTTGATCCTGGTCGGTATTAACTTATTGTGATATGATTTATTCAAAACCGATATAAAGTATAACAAAATTATATTAAAATTAAAGAATAGATCAATTTGAAAAGGTAGTATTCATATGTCAATCGAAAACATAATTAAGAAGATAGAATCCGAAACAAAAACAAAAATAAATGAGATTCTAAACGATGCGCAGAGTAAGGCAAGAGAGTATAAGTCCGGGGCAAATAAAAGGCTCTCGGATAGACTTGACCAGATTCGCGAGCAGGGTGAAAAAAAGATAACCATCATGCGCAATATTCATCTATCGGAAGCCCGGCGAGCTGCGCGAAAGAACATACTTGGCGCCAAGGAGGAGTTGATCGAAGAATGCTTCCGACAGGCAAGAGATAAATTGCAGACAATAACCGGCGAAGAATATCGTAAAGTAATGCTCGGTCTGATCAAAGAATCGCTTGCACTGGTAGGTGGCAGTGGTGTGGCAACCTTAACACGAAGTGAAGATAAAGCCATACTAACCTCTTTTCCTGACATCACGGTCAAACCCGACCTTGCATCTGGATTAGGCGGGCTGATCTTGAGGTCCGCCGATGGTAAGATTGTTGTGGATAATACCTTTGACGCCATTCTCGAGCGTAAGAAAGAGGATATTCGAACAGAAGTTGCAAATATATTATTTCCGGAAATTATTGAATTTGATGAAGAGTAGGTTTAAGGAACAAATGATAAGGTAAGTATACGGAGGAAAAAGTATTGGTAACCGTTGCAGAGCTGATGGATCCGGGTAATTATTACTTCTGGATCATAACTATAACGATCATATTTGCAATTTTGGGTATACTCAAAGGTAAGATCCGGATGCTGTTTACGATTACCAGCTTTGCATATCCAAATGCCAAGTTCAATGCAATTGGCAATGATTATGTTAAAAGAATTGAGCTGGAAGCGTTAATAGAGGCACGAAATCTACAGGATGCAGCGGGAATTCTTGGAACCAAGAACTATCCTTTGAAAGATGTAAGAACTGCTGACGAAACCGAGAAGGTACTGGATGAGTATAATATTAAATTATTGGAAAATATTTTACAAGATATTCCGGCCGGACTTAAGCCATTAGTACATATATATCTCAAGAAATATGAAGTAAACGCAATAAAACGTGTATTAAAAACACATATATCTGAAATAAAAAGATCAGAGGAGGGGCTTAAGAATATTCGACCTGTGGGCGAGTTAACTTCTGACATTTTACAACAAATGTTCGAAGCTGAACGTGCCGACGAGGTTGCAGAGTTGTTTGCAAGAACACCATTTGGCAAGGAATTGCGTGAGGCCATTCATGATTATGATGGTAACTTTCAAAAGATCGAGAATATCTTGGATAAATACGTTTATTCCGAGCTTCAAAAAGCGAATGAGAGTGTATCTAATACCGTAGCAATTCCCACACGATCTTTTGTTGATCATTTACTAGATATCTCGAACATTAAAATGCTGCTTCGGGCCAAGCGTAGAAAATACAACCAGGGAATATGTAAAAACATGTTATACCCACATGGACTTGCATTACCAACCTGGAAGCTTGAACAGATGTGTGAAGCTTCGGATGTGGTCGAGCTTTTGACCGAGCTCGAGGGCACAAAGTATTATGCAGTGATAAAAGACCTGATCCCATTATATGAGAAAAATGGTGATGTGTCACAGTTAGAGATCGCCTTGGATAAATACCTGCTCAGGTTAGTGGTGGAGATATCAATTCAACATACGATCACTGCTGGACCAACCATAAGATATATGGTATCACGCGAATACGAGTCACGTAACCTAAAGACCATACTGCGCGGGTTGGATGAGGGTTTGGATCATAAACGGATCATGCCGTTACTAATAACCGAGGAGGAGGAATAGTTAATGTCACCTGGATCCAAGCAAGATCAAATTACACCAGATTCGAGTGCTGAAAAAGAAATTGCAGTAATTGGTGATGAAGATACGGTAATTGGCTTTGGTCTGGTCGGAGTTAAATATTCTGTTATTATTGATGAGTCCGCAGATAACGGAATGATATTGGCATCTATTAAAAAACTTATCGAAACACCCAAAATAGGGTTTGTATTTATCACCCAGCGAATTGCGGCACAGATAAGAACTGAGTTTGAGAAGTTGAAAAAAGAAAAACCTCTTTATCCTATCTTTATAGAATTACCCGATAAACACGGTGAACTTCATGAACATGTTGACCCTATTAAATTATTGATCAAACAAGCAATAGGTATGGAACTGGATAAAGGCAAAACATGATAAATTAATGATTTGGACATTGGAAATTTGAAATTGAAAATTTAACTTTAAAATTTCCAATTTGCACTTTACAATTTACAATTAAAAAGATCAATAAAAAAGAAATAATAATTCAAAATACAAACATAAACGGTTGTGACTATAATGAATGAGGCAACAAATAATGAATTAAAGCCAACTTCAAATAAAAAAAATGGATATATATCCAAAATAGCAGGGCCAGTTGTTCAAGCCAACAATATGCAAGGTTCAAAGATGTACGATGTGGTTCGAGTTGGCAATGAAGGTCTAATAGGCGAGATAATCGGTCTTGAGGGCGATACCTGTACTATTCAGGTCTATGAAGAGACTGCAGGTGTAGTTCCTGGCGAGAAAGTGGAATTGATCGGTGAACCATTATCGGTTGAGTTGGGCCCGGGCATTGTAGGGATGATCTATGACGGTATCCAGCGGCCACTTGAGGTTATCATGAAAGAGACAGGTGATTTTATCGAGCGCGGAGTACGGACGCCAGGCCTTGATCATTCCGCTAAATGGCATTTCAAACCTACTGTGAAAGAAGGTGACAAGGTTAAAAGTTGTGACATGCTCGGTACTGTTCAGGAAACAAAAGCAGTGGAGCATCGGATCATAATGCCGCACGGCATGGAAGGGACAGTATCGAAAATCGTACCCGATGGTGAATATACAATAGATGACCAAATTGTGACTATTCAAACCTCAACAGGCACCAAGGAATTAACCATGGTTCAACATTGGCCAGTCCGAATTGGCCGGCCGTTTTTGAAGAAACTCGATCCGAATATACCTCTGATCACTGGCCAGCGCATTTATGATACATTCTTCCCTATCACAAAAGGCGGTACCGGTGCGATCCCGGGCGGTTTTGGTACTGGTAAAACTGTTACCCAGCATCAACTTGCAAAATGGTGTGATGCGGATATCATAGTATATGTGGGTTGTGGCGAGCGCGGTAACGAGATGACCGATGTGCTGCGTGAATTCCCCGTGTTGGAAGATCCGCGGACAGGTGAACCATTAATGAAACGTACCATTCTGATCGCAAATACAAGTAATATGCCTGTGGCTGCGCGTGAGGCTAGTGTATATACCGGCATAACCATTGCAGAATATTTCCGTGACCAGGGTTATGATGTTGCACTTATGGCCGATTCGACCTCACGATGGGCCGAGGCGTTGCGTGAGATCTCGGGCAGACTGGAGGAAATGCCTGGCGAGGAAGGTTACCCAGCATATTTGGCATCGCGTTTGGCCGAATTTTACGAGCGTGCAGGGCGTGTCCTTGTTGATTGTTCAGAAAAACGATTCGGGTCCATTACAGTGGTTGGCGCGGTATCACCACCGGGTGGTGACTTCTCCGAGCCAGTTACTCAGAACACACTTCGTATCGTGAAAGTGTTTTGGGCACTGGATGCGGATCTAGCAGACAAACGGCACTTTCCATCGATCAACTGGTTGAGGTCGTATTCGTTATATATGGACAATGTGAAAGATTGGTGGCATGATAAGATCGGATCAGACTGGTATAATATGCGCGGGCGTGCCATGAGATTGTTACAACAGGAAGCAGAGCTTCAAGAGATCATTCAATTAGTGGGGCCTGATGCATTGCCGCCTAAAGAACAGATCACTTTGGAAGGTGCCAAAATGATACGTGAGAACTTCTTACAACAGAATGCATTCCATGAGGTGGATACTTATTGCCCTGATAATAAACAGTATGAAATGTTGCGTATCATGCTCAGATATTACGATCTGATCTTGGAGATATCTGGCAAGGGTGTAACCATCGACGATATACGGACTATAAAAACACGCGAGCGCATCGCTCGGATGGCAACGATATCTAATAAAACTTACAAATCCGAGTTCAAGAAACTGGAACAAAATCTCGAACATGAACTAAATGAATTGCCAGGAGGTGCTTGAGCATGGCCGAATCGATTGGTAGTGGAACAGGAAAAACTGATATTAAAAGTAAAGAATATCAGACAGTATGCAAGGTTTCAGGACCGTTAATGATAGTTGACAGCATCTCGGACGTTGCTTATGGCGAAGTGGTCAGGATACGCACACCAGATGGTAAAGAACGGTTGGGGCAAGTTTTGGAAGCACAGACCGAAAAAGCAGTGGTGCAGGTATTCGAGGGCACCAAAGGATTGGATACCAAGATCACCAGTGTTCGATTTATTGGCGAAACCATGAAACTTGGTGCATCACCAGAAATGATCGGCCGTGTGTTCGACGGTACTGGCAGACCAATAGACGGCGGGCCGGATATTATTCCTAAAAGCAGGATAGATATTAACGGTAATCCCATAAACCCAACAGCTCGAGAATACCCGCGCGAATTCATTCAAACCGGCATGTCAACCATCGATGGCCTTAATACACTGGTTCGCGGGCAGAAACTGCCCATATTTTCCGCTTCAGGGCTGCCGCATAACGAGTTTGCCGCGCAGATCGCTCGGCAAGCAAAAGTACGGGGAAAAACAGAAGAGTTCGCGGTAGTTTTCTGTGCAATGGGCATCACCGCCGAGGAATCTAACTTTTTCATACGTGATTTCGAACGTACCGGTGCCTTGGAGCGGGCTGTGTTATTCTTAAACCTGGCCGACGACCCGGTTATCGAGCGGTTGATAATTCCACGGATGGCCCTTACTTGTGCAGAGTATCTTGCATTTGAACAGGAAATGCATGTTTTGGTCATTCTCACGGATATTACCAACTATGCAGAAGCGTTGCGTGAGATCGCGGCTGCGCGAGAAGAAGTGCCGGGTCGACGAGGATACCCAGGATATATGTATACCGACTTTGCGATGATATATGAGCGTGCCGGCCGTATACAAGGTCGTAACGGCACCATTACACAAATTCCAATTCTTACAATGCCCGATGATGATATCACACACCCTATCCCTGACCTAACTGGTTATATTACCGAAGGTCAGATCGTGCTATCGCGTGAGCTTCATAATAAAGGAATAAGGCCGCCGATAAATGTCTTACCATGTCTATCACGTTTGATGAAACGTGGTATTGGTAAAGGTCGGACACGCGAAGACCATGACGATGTGTCAAATCAGTGTTATGCCGCGTATGCAGAGGGGTGCGATCTGCGTGATCTGATAGCGGTGGTTGGCGAGGAGGCCTTGAGTGAACGTGATAGAAAATATTTGAAATTCTCCGAACTGTTCGAGCAAGAATTCATCGCGCAGACGCCTGATGAGGACCGGGACATCGAGAGGACTTTGAGTATTGCCTGGCACTTGCTGTCCACACTTCCAAAAGACGAATTAAAGCGTATAGATGAAAAATATATTGAAAAATATTATCCACAGTAATTTTGATATGTGGAAATTAATGTCTAGATAAAAGACGAAGGATGAACAATCTTTATTATATAATCAGTAGTCGGTATATTTTTCATAATTAGTAGAACACTTTTTCAATAACCTATTGATTTGTTTATTAATTATTAACATTACTTTGTTAGATGAAAAACTTAATGAATTATGGATGGAGAATTTAGGTATGAATACACTACGTTTTTTTTTAAAAAACAAGCGTTTGAGGTGAGAGGTAGGATGATTAATTGTATGGGTAATACCAAATCCAAAACTCAAAATCTCAAGAAAACCCTAACTGTGGAAAAACCGTTGGGTTTTCCAGAGCGAGACAACTTGGCGAAGCAAGTTGGCCTAGCTATCAAACTCAAACTTTGGATTTTGACTTTGGGATTTTCTTTGGATTTTTTATTTGGGGTTTATATTTGCCCCTCTAACCTCAAGCGAGGGCCCCGCGCGTACTCTAACCTCACACCTACCCAAGCAACGATCAAGCACCTTTCATCCACAAAGTAGCACTAATTATTGACCAATAAAAATAAATAAGCTAGATTATAATTAATATTTTAATCTATAATATATAATTAAAACCCGATGTAATCAGGTTGCCAAGGCGTGTTAATTAATGTCGAAAAGGATATCATTAACTGTTGAAGAAAAGATCTTGATACATCTGATACAATTTATTAAATTTCTTGACCAGTGGGAAGTTCCCTTCGATATCACACAAGAAGGCATAGCAGGATCTATTGGTATTGCCAGATGTAATGTTTCACGTGCAATGAAAAAACTAACCGAGAAGGGGTTTATCGAGGAAAAAATTGCACATGTAAAGGGTGCGGAGCGAAGGCGCAAGGTATATTTTCTTAATCATCCGGGCCATACCGCAGCAAACCAGATCTTTCAATACTTGGCAAATTACCCCGTAATGTTCAGAGGGTTGGATGGCTCCATCAGAAATTTAAAATTGTCCCAGGTTCGGGAAGAACTTGATAAAAAACCAAGATTTCTTGAGATCATTAAACATATGTCCTCTGATGGGATCGTGGACCACCATGCTGTGGTATCTGAACTTGAACATAAATTCGTCGATTTTTCTGATAAACTACCAAAACTGAAATATTTCTTTGGCCGAAAAGAAGAATTGGAACGACTTAACTCGGGATTATTAACCAATAAAATACTCATCATACGCGGTATTGCTGGGATAGGTAAAACAACACTTGCCACCAAACTCGTGCAAGATCGTGTGGGTAAAGAACCCATATTCTGGTTCAGATTCCATGAATGGAATACATTACGAAATATTCTTACCCAGTTGGGTAAGTTCCTAACCAATCTTGGCCGTACGAGGCTCACCACTTACATATCTTCTCGTCGCAGGATCGAGATTGCAGATGTATCGGAGATCATCGAATCAGATATAAATGGCCTGAAAGCAATTCTTATAATTGACGACTTCCAGAAAATCGATCCAAATTTGCTTTCGTTCTTCTCTGCACTAAGTGAGATCATCACAAAAGTGTCAGATACTGTTTTAGTTGTTCTCACACGCAAACATATCCCATTTTATAACCCGCAAGATCTACAGGTTACTAAGAATATCTTGGAATTGGAGCTTTCGGGTCTCGATCAAGAAGGGTCCAAACAGTTATTACTGGCACGTCAGATCAGGGTAGAAAACTTTAAAAATCTCTATAATTTCACCGCAGGCCACCCACTTTCGTTGGAGTTGATCAATCCCGATCAATTAGAGTTTCCAAAGATGCTTGGCCAGGGTGACATAATGAAATATATACACAGCGAGATATTTTCCAAATTGAACCCTGACGAGCGGTCACTTCTAAACATTGCATCTGTGTTTCAATATCCTGTACCGTCTGAACTTTTCTTTATCGATGAAACCATTAGTTATACCACGATCGATCGGTTATTGGCGAATAGTCTATTGAACGAAACCACAAACGGATATATTGCTCATGATCTGGTAAAGGAGTTCTTCTATCACCGGCTCAACCCGAAACTTAAACAGCACTATCATACCAAAGCGGCCGAGTATTATCTCCTGGAATATGAACGGCTGGCATATATTGAGGAAAAGGAAATATCATTAAAAACCGATAAATCATCGGGTGCAGCGCTTGAATTAGAATTTGGTCCTTCCCAGGATATCAAAGAGAGCAAGCACCTTTCATTAATAGAAGCCCAATATCATTATATAAGGACGGGTATGTTCAAAGACGCACTTGAGCTTGTAATGGAGCACGGTGTGGAGCTGATTAGTAAAGGTTATCTTGATGAGTTTTTGGGGATCCTTAACCAGTTTACCAAACGAGATGTTGACAACAAAGACTGGTGTAATATTCTGTTGTTCAAGGGTGATATATTAACAATAAAAGGTGAATGGGATGAAGCATTGTTCTATTATGACGAGGCAATGAAATTAAGCAAGGCAATTGGCGATGGTACCAGACAGTCTGAAGCACAGCGTAATCTTGCAAGAATATATTTCAAACGCAGTGATTGGACCAATGCTTTGAAGAACCTCAAAGATGCACTGGCTATTTCTCAGATGCAGAAAAATGATTACGGAATAGCTAACACTTATTTCTGGTTTGGCGCAATATCACATCGGCAGGGTAATTATGACCAAGCGATCGAATATTTCAATAAATGCATGGAATTTGCCAAAAAGATAAATTATTTACCGGGAATTGCCCGGACATATAGTGGGCTTAGCGATGTATATGTGGACCAGGGCCAATATGATAAAGCAATTGAATATTATGAAAAGAGCATCGACCTTCTGAAAAAGACGGGGTTGGTATACCAGATGTCCGAGGTATATAACCGTATTGGTGTGGCGTATTGTAAACAGGGGAACAAAGTTGATAAGGCGTTGGAGTATTATAATAAACGTATCGAAATATCCTCGCGTATCGGTGACATCCTGGGAGTTGGCTACAGTTTATCCAATGCCGGAGAAGGTTATACTATTAAAAATCAATTGGACTTGGCACTCCAGTGCTGTGATCGTGCCATGAAGATCTTCAAAAAGACCGATGAAAAACGCATGATCGCAAACACGCTAATGGTCTATGGAATGATCTATGGCCATAGGCGCGACTGGGACAAGGCGAAGGATAATTTCGATGCCGCGATCAAGATCTCGAAAAGTATCAATGCACCGGAGATGTTGGCACAAAATTATTTTAATTACGCATTCATGCTTCGTGATAAAGGTGAGTACGCCGGGGCAAAAGAATATCTCAACAGGGCGATCGAAATATATGATGTGCTGGGGAACAGAATTAAAACAAATTATTTGAGATCGGAACTGGCGAAGATCACATCTTAATCAAACATATTATTTTTTCTAATTACCCTAACCTAACATCCAATCTCAGATTCTCCCCCTCGATGCCTCCACCTAGCATTTTTAAATTAAATTTTATATTAATTTTTTTAATTATCTTACAAATAAATTTATAATATAATCTTCTTATTCTGGCCTAATAGGATATTATACGAATATTAAATTTCTAGCAGAGATATTCAAAATATCTGGCTTATATTTGATATTTTAATTTTGTGACCATTGATTCTTAATTCTAATAGAATTGTAATAATTGATTGAAATTAAGTATATCTTGCATCTAACATTTCGTCCCAACTTGAATCAATTGCAAAATCTAAGGTTTGATAGTCGGATTTATCACCAGTCCATTCGCCTGCAGAACTAGGTAAGTAAATGGACAATCCTTTTGTTTTAGTAAGCCCGCTAGCATGATCCTCAGCAATAATACATTTTCTACCAGTAAAATCTGCTAAATAATCTTTCACCCAACCTGCATATAACCGAATTGATGCAGCATAGTTATCATTTTGATCCACGGGTTGAACATTAGTTGGATTACTTAACCAATCTGCAAAATAATATAAGTCTCTAAGGTTTGATATCCCTGAATAACAATCAGGATTTGCCAATGCTGAATCAAATTTATTTTTATAATTAGTTCCATATGTGGAATCACTCATTGCATCCTCTAATTCTTCAGCCAAATAATTTATTTTCTCAACAGTAATTAATAATTTATCTAAATCTACAGCACTTAATGTTACTTCATTATCGTCAGTAGGATCTGGTTGACCATCAGTATAAGAATATATATAATCATCCACTATTGTTGATGCTAAAGTTGAAGGATACATTATTGGATTTGTATTTAGACTACTTAATATGTCCTCATAGGGCCAACCATCCAAAGGTTCAGTATTTTCAGAGCCTATTGCTATGTATGTTTTCTCTCTTAATTGATAAAATACTTCAGTTGTTGCCATTAAACAACAATCGAAACCAATAATATCAAAATGTCTATCATTGTATTTACCATTATAAACAGTATGTGGTTGAGGTATACCTGATTTTAGATCACCCATAGTAAGTTCATCATTGTCAGTCCAGTCATTACAACATTCCTTCCAGCCACCGCCGTGATCCCAAATAATCAACATATTTTTTTCTGATGGATAATTATTTGGACCCCAGTTACAAAAATCTTGTAAAGTTATAGAGGACCCCATGTTTAATTCACCCATGTTTTCAATTAAATGTGAATTCATTGTGCCAGTATCTGTATCTTTTAAAATTAAATATCTTCTAGTTTCTGTCCAACCGCTAGAAGTCCCACTCCAGCAATCCACCTGAACTATAACAGAGAAATCATCAGTTGATCCCATAGTCTCCATTTCATTCATATCATCTATACCATCTCCCTCTAAATTATTGTCCCCATCCAAATAAATAAAAATTGTCCACTCAACGCTATCGATTGGATTTAGATCGTTTCCTATCTCAATGTTATCTTCTCTTCCATCCACATCAGTATCCTCGTTCAATGAATCAGTTATATATCCATTTGAATTGCTTATATACTCTGTATCTGATGACACTTGGTAACCAAAGTATTCATCACCATCCCAAATCTCGTCAGAATCAGAATCAGATGATAATGGATCTGTTATAAGTTTAGTCAACACTATCTCAAATTTATATGAATCCTCATTTTTATTATTATTGTTACTCACGGTGACTTTCACCATATAAGTCCCTGTTAAGGTATAAATGTATAAAGGATTTTGTCCTTGTAAATCACCATCATTATCCTTTATCCCATCGCCATCCCAATCATACTCGGAACCTTCCTCGATTCCTAATGGATCTTCTCCAGCAGTTTCGTCAATAAGATCATCCTGGTCATTATCAATACCATCTGAAGAGTGGTCTGGAGTGTCAGTACTTATATCAATGTCCCAACTCCAACTATAATCATTTATCTGGGTTTCTCTGATTATATCCCCACTGAATACAATTGGTATATGGCAATATAATGTGCCTGAATTATGAGTTCCAGCCTCAATCTGTAAATTATCCGCATTACCCAAAAGCCATTTCTGAGCATTAAGACTTGTATATTGGTACATTGAATATTGATGTAAGAGCGGAACACTTGCGGTATCACTTACCTTATAAACATCAAAATTGGTTTTGCCAGGTAGTGGTCTTGTGCTAAAATATGATTTCATCATACCATCCTTGCCATCACCATCAATGTCACCCATCACCCACTTTGTTGAGGAAACATAAGAACTAATATCAGATAAATATGTGTAGAAATATGTATCTGGAAGGCTTGGTGAGGTAGGCTCATAAATTCTAAATTCCCACTCCTGGCTCTGGCTATCATATTTATATTTTACAAATTCATGGATAAAGTCACCATCATAATCTCCAGTCATCCATTTCACGTCAGTTTCTAAAGTACTAAGTTTTGAAGACCAGACGGGTGTTGTGGACATATCACCATTCTTTACTGGAATAAACGCATCAAATTTCCACTCACTGTTTGTAGTATCATAATAATATCTTATCAACTCAACTTTATAATCATAGTCAAGATGTGCAACCATCCAGTAGTGGTTAAGATCTGGTGATATCCAAAGATCTGTATGCCAGCCCAGGGAATACATACCATCTTCTGGTTCGAACACACAAAATTGATAGCGACCACCACTACTGTCATAATAAACTTTTATTAGTTCATCAACATGATCAGCATCAATATCTCCCATGTGACAATATGGGTAATAATCATCGGTAATGGAGTTTCCACCCATTCCTAAAATATTACCACTTTCCACAGCTTCATATGTATTATAATAACATGTATATCCTGATTTATATACTCGCACAACTTCGTCTTTTCCATTTATCAACTCATTCTGATCATCATTACTTGGAAGGCTATTCCAATCACTTGCATCGTTCTTAGAGATGTGCTGTGATCCATCCCTATTCCAACCGAATCCCCATCCAACACCATTTAATTCTTCACCGTCCCAAAGACCATCATCATCAGTATCATGTTTTAATAGGTCTGTACCATAGTTAAGATACTCATCATTACCATCTATTAATCCATCCCAATCGGTATCTGCATCTCGTGGGTCGGTACCTAATTGATATTCTTCCCAATTTGTTAATCCATCCGAATCAGGATCACCATTTGGACCATAATTTACATTTGTAGTGCCATCATCTGATACCGCAGCTGGCCATAGTTTCTCCTTCTCCCACTCATCATCCATACCATCTCCATCCGTGTCATCATCTTGTTTACCATCAGATCTACCATCACCATCACCATCGCCTCCCATTGGAAAATACCTATCCTCTTCATGATCTTCTGAACCATCACCATCGGTATCCGATGATGACCACCAGACAGGGCCACAGGTAGCATCAAAGGTTTGCCCCTTCATGTAGTCCGCAAAATACGGCTGATTATAACATCCAGGAAGACAACCTGAATAATGAAGATCACCAGCATTCTTTGAGCTTAGTAGCACATTCTTCAATAAGGGATCTTTAAATGTTGTTATCTCTTCTTCTTCACAATAAATCCTGAACTCAACCTCTTTATTATTGGCGGTTGGATTCATCATCAATATCGAGGGAAATTGAGTATCCTTATATGAATTGAATGAACAATAGAATGATTCATGTTGGTTGGTTTCAATACCATTCGCCAAGCCATAATTCACACCATAATGATCAAAATAACCGACGATGCCATTATAATCACTGTCAACAGTAACCGAACCAAAACTACCGCCTGGAACATAAGTGTTAATCAGAACATGCAAGGTTTCGTATGATGATAATAGTGCAGGACCGCCACCCACTATGGTGCCTAACTCGTCATAGAACACCAGGTTCAAGCTTTTCAATTGCGACTCAGGATTGAACAAATACAAGTCACTGATAATATCCTCACCTGTGAGTGTATCTTGCCCAATTAGAAATACAGATGATTGTTTATTTGTGAGTTCATCCATTAATGAATATGAAAATGCAATAGTACCGTCAGTATTAATTCTTAAAGCATACCCAACCAAGCCCTCGTTAGTGCTTGAATCGATAATTATGCTACCTACATCATCAGAAATGCCGTCACTGAGTGGTGTGAAATATCGAACTTCATTTGCAGATAATGTGTCCACGATGGAATCGATCTGAATACCGTCTACATCGTAATATGTGAATGTCACGGTTGATGATGAGCCCACATTGTTCACGCAAATCCAAGTATCCCAGCCCGCCTCTTGCGAGAACCCTGGGCAATATAGCTCATCCGCATCACCGGTTTGCATTGGTTCAGCTGCTGCACAATGTGAACCATAATATATGACCTTGCCAAAGATAGGGACTGTGGATGTAATAACTACACTACCATATTCATCCATGATGCCGTGATCCAACGAAATAAACTCAATTGATTGATGAGCATCTAATACATCGAATGCTTGGTCAATGTATGCTCCATCTTGATCATAATAATATATTTCGACTTCAGCGTCACTGCTTGATGGATTGGTGAGCTCGATTTGCGTTTCCCATTCTGCACTTTGCTCGAACCGTGGACAGTATAAAGTAGTTGATAGAGTTGTTGTGAACTCAGTTGCAAATCCGAGTTCGTCTAGATAAATATCGAATAAGCCACCTTGTGCAGGTATAATCCTTTCTGCTTGTGCTTCAGGTGTATAAAAAACCAAAATGTTTATTGATACAAACACCATTAAAATTCCGAGCATTAAACCCAAAATTCGCGTTCTATTTATAGCTTTAAAATTCATTTGATCCCCTCCATAATTTAGTTTTCATTTAATCCACACAAATTGTTCTTAAATTTACTCCATTCCAATTAATATAATTATTAATCTCCAATTCCCCCTCAATAGGTTTGGATTCTCCATAGCCTCCTAATTATTTTTTTCAATTTAAATTATGATTTCACTATATTCTTCCCAATTTTAACTTATATCTTACTTCATCATTAAATAATTTCTAACCACAAAATTGAATGATTCTGGATGTATTTTTATATTTTGTAACAAATCATTCAACATGTGATTATTGATTTTACCTTCTTAGTTTATATTATTTCGATCATTGATTGATTATCTCGATAAGTTCCACCAAATCTTCTATAATTTACTACCTTTCAAATTCCAAACTTTAAATTATTAAATGTTTAGTGGATTCTCTCATTATAACTTGAAGCTTAGAACTCAATTTGAATTATATATAAATACTCGTCAAGTTTGAGTCAAACTTGAGTCAAAAATACGAGAAATTAGCATCAAACTTGATGGTTTAATATAAAATAGTATTAAATTTAAACATTCGAAATACTATTTGCCTCTTCAATTGTGATTATTCACAAATTCATTAATTTTCAACGCTACCTTTTCACCACGCTGTGTTAAAAAGTATCCGTTTTGAATGCGTAATTTATTTTCCACTTTTACTTTCTCACTTCGAATATAACCTTTTTTTCGATTTTTTTTTAATAGTCTTGAAATATATCCAAGATCGCATTTTAGAACGCTCTGGATGCCTTTCATTGTCACCATTTCTGAGAAAACATAATTTGCTGGGTTGTAATTATATCCTGACAAATGTAAAAAAAGTTCAGCTTCTTTTGTTATTTTTTTACCATTATCGCCCATAAAAATTCTACCCCCTAAGACATTATTCCTTTTACAAATCCATTAAATTCGCCAATACCGACAGTTTTCTACATTCCTTATCGATCTTCCAACATTACAAGATAATAAAAAAGTCAGACTGATTTCATCTCGATTTGAAATTCAATTCTGTAATTAATCTTTTAATATCCACAGACCCTCCTAAATCCTAGTTATAATTCCTAGGATAGATATATTTTAATGTATTTAATATTAATGCATTTATATATCGGGCTTGACAAACTTGTCAATTCATGACTTGACAAAAATTTAACCTTTCCCATACACAAAATTACAAAAAGAACATGTAAAACGTCAAATTCACCATAAAAGAGACAGAAAAAGGTAACTGGATATGCTTTTTTAGAAAGCTTATGCTAATCTGTAGACTACAGCATCTACGCTTGAACCCGCAACAAATGCAATCTATTCGATGCCTATGAGACTTGCAAGATTGGTAGTAACCCCATGTCGCAATTTGTGCAGCCCCATGAGAAGAAGAAAGACACAGCCCATACTGAAATGGTTATGTACCTTCTTTCTACCTTTCACGCGAAGCCCTTTCTGGATGCCCAAATCGTTCTTTAAATGATTGTTTATGGATTCTGCTATTTGACGCATGCCTTTGTCTTTCTTCATTGCCTTAGGGTTCTTCTGGGCCCGTTCCATGACAATATTACGATAATATGCACCTACTGGCTCAAGTAGTCGCATTCCTTCGTTGATAACCCGCTCGCTTTCGAAGAAACGATCCTGTGCGAATCTTTCCACTGTGCTCGGTCGACCTCGTTTGCGCCGTTTTTCCTTGCCCCAGGCACCCTCAGACAATGCCGTCTGCTACAAAGAACGCCCCTGCTCGACAATATTCTTACCTCTACTTCCGAAAATAGTTTGGGCCACAGCGATATTCTCTAGGGTGGCATACGTTCCATCCACCCAGTGGTCTTCTACATGTATCCCTAGCTCTTGTAGATGTTCAAGTTGTCCAATAAGGGTATGCCCCTCGCAATCCGTCCCTCCGATGGTTTCGTTGATTATCGGAAGCCCGGTTGCTCGACAGGTAATGATATCTTCTTTGAGGCCAGTCTTTTTATAGTGTCCGTTGTATTTTCCATCCGGGTCATTCTCTACGGTCTCGACCATGGTCGCATCCTCTGTGCTTTGTGAACCAAAAACGATCCCATGTTCTTCTGCGATAGGTCGCAATTCCATGACGATCGCATCGCGTATCTCATCCCAATTAATGCAATGATGGACAAATGTACGGAACTTCTCATAGCTGGGTATCTCTATTTTTCCATCTTCGTCGACAAAACCCAGTTGTCGTGTTTCGTCCTGATAAGCATAGAAGTAGCGTGGCAATCCACGCCAAGATAACTCCTTCTTTCTTTGAAGCATTATCCCGCGAAAAATCGATACTGGTTGATAATGTGGTTTCTTTTTATAGTTCTTTAGAAGAACTGGTTCCAAGA
>JAEHCK010000124.1 GCA_020696345.1 Thermoplasmata archaeon
CATAAGCAGTGTAGAATAACATCACTTTATCATACGAATCAGCCTTTCTCGCAACATCTTGAATCGCCCTTAAAATGTTTTCTTTTCCAGTAGTACCACTACTCGTCACTTCTTTATCTCTCTCCAAATATGGAAAATCACTGTTTGAAACCGGGAAGTTGTCATGAACACCAATATAGTAGATCTGATCCTGCAGATAATACCCGGTATACCCTGGCCCGGGCTTCGTATTATTATGGTGCTCTGTCAACATTAGACCCATCTCCTGGATGTCCCCTCGGAACTGGCTTCTATCAAAAGCGATATCACCTTTGCTCCCCTCGATCAATATAGCGAATCTATTATCACCGTTACCGTTATGTTTCGGTAGGTCCACGGCGTTCGCCACCGTCCGGCTCACTGCTTGCCCAGCCCTTTTTTTGAAAATAAATTTATTATTTAAGGGCTGGGTCGGGCTCGCACCCTTAATTAATTGTTGCTTACCATTCCGCAAACCCGCCCAAAACCTCGTAAGGTTTCGGCATCGCCGTGATATGTTATTTCGCATTATATCCGCCTCCAACTCCGTTCCCCCTAACCCATGTTCCGCACCTGCGGTGGCACAAGCCCATCCCCCCTTGTGCCGTCCTCGGCACGGATTTGATTTTTTACATATTTTTAATCTTTATAGCATATTTCTTTTGTATTTCTTAAATATTTTTGGAAAATCTTTATGAGAATATATTTTCTCCATTTCATTAATTAAGCTTTTCCATAATTTGTTCAATAATTCTAATGATAAGTTGAAATCATTATCAATTATAATATGTGGATCCTCAAAATATTCAGGATGTTTAGGTACTAATTTTTGAAAATCCGACCAATGTTTACAAATATCGACATATTCTTTCTTAATTGCAAATAATTTTTGTGATGATTTATTTCTGGCGATATCTACACCTGGATTATGAATGAAAAAATTTCTATAATCTCTGACACCCTTTACAAATTTATTATACTTTTTTCTTATGGGTTTTTGAGTAATTAATATTTTTAAAAAACTATAATTATTTTGAGGATGATATAAAATAGGTTTTCCAAATTGAATCATATTATTATATGCATTATTATATTTTTGATCAATCCATTCATTATATTCAGATAATAATTTACTCTTAGGTATTTTTATTTTTTCATCTAATTTTATTATTTTTAAATGATTTTGTACAATAAGAATATTTCTTAAAAGATTATCAACAGAATCAAATATTAATCCAAAATGAAAATATATATTTTTATATGTTTGATATGGATCACCAGGCCCAATATTAGATTTTGATATTCGAATATAATTTAAGCTTTTTAATACTCCAAAATGTGACATAACTATTTCTTCTAAATTAGGAAATGTATCATTTCGCAAGTTAGGGTCAGAAGGCATGCCAGTTAATAGCATTAAATATTTACTCCATAAAATTTCAAAATTTGGAAATTTTATTTCAATTGTTTCTGCCATTTCTCTTTCTATGTTATGAGCTGCATTTTTTAGTCTATATTCTAATTGCTGCATATTTTTACCTCCATGTATATAAAAACTTTATCTCCTGTCTTTGCACATTGAAACGCAAAGCCAGTGAGTAAAGTTTTTGTTCTCAGCAGATTTTCAGATTAATTTCGAACTTCTCTCCCAGATTTGAGTTTATGAGGTGTATTTTTTTTTTTCCACCTCCTCCAATTTTTCCCCTGGCAAAACCATAGAAAAATCTACGGAGTTGATATGAATGAGTTGGATAAATCATTTGACCAGGTTATCGAACGAGCCATACAGACATTTTATGGCGAAAGCATGCATGTTCTGGATCCTACGTAAGTTAAAGCACGATGTTGCCACCGAGTGGGGTGTAGGTAATGGATATGTGGACCTGTGCGATAAGACAACCCGCACCCTTTATGAGATTGAGTTTCAGGTGTCAGCGAAGCATTTCGCAGAGAAACGCGAGCAATATAATATCAGCGGTTATGAAATTATAATCGTAAATTGTTCGAAAATGCCATTGGAAATCAATCAGATGAAGAAGTTTCTTGAGCAGTATGTTGTTCCTGATTAGGTTTAGGTTGAGATTCTGGTGTTGGCTCAGGCTTATCCAGTGATTGCGTTGATTGATCCTCCAGCGGTTTTTCTTCAACTTGCCCAGGCGGTAATCTCGGCGCTTGTTTGGCCAGTGGTACTGACATTTGTACCGGTTCATCCTTTTTGGCAACGGGAGACAATATGGATTGTTTTGATCCGTCAGATGTAGTCGTAGTCGGCAATTGCTCTTGAGCATCTGTTGTGATCCGCCCCTGGTCGGTTTCAGCCGTGGGTAATATGGGTGTACCAGGCTCCTCAATCTCGGCCTCCACGGTGGGCAATGATCTTTGTTTAGCACGTTTCTTGCGCGTCACGATCAACATGAATATACATATCAAGATCACAATGATAATAATAACCAGGAATATATAAAACCAGACATTCTCTGAAATGGTATCGGTCGTTGATGTTTCCTTATCTTCAGTTATCTTGATGCTCAATGTTGCCTTTTTCTCGAGTATGAATTTATGCATGGCTGCATTTCCGGAAGCTGCCACGATGGTTAATCCTATCTCACCCTTTTTCAGATCTTTCATAGCAAATATCGTTATGTTGAATTCTGCAGTACCATTTGGAATTATATTCTTGATCTTTGGCCCGTTTATTGATGCGTTAATACCTTGAACATCTTGATCCATTGGTTTCAACACGATCATATCGTCAACTTCCCCCAGGTTGGTCACGATCGCGATGACTGATATCTGTTCGCCAGGCTTTATCCGGACCAAATCGGGTACGATTTGCAGTTTGAAATCAAACTTTGGTGTGGGTGTAATAGTTATCTTAATATTGGCGATGGATTTCTCACCGGCGATGTCCGATACTTCCAGTCTTATTTGATGATTCCCAGGCGGCAATAAGATATTGGTTAGATTTTTACCTTCGCCGAATTTCCCAGAGATGTTCGAATACCATTTGAATGTTAATTTATCACCGTAGATCAGATCGACATCATCGCAAATGCCAGAGAAATTGATTCCTGTCTCATTCTCTACTTCCAGCCCATTCTCTGGCTCAAGTATCACCGCTGGCCCTGGCGGGTCATTTACTGGTGTTACGGTTATCGTTACATTATCAGAAATGTTATAAACGCTGTCGTTAGCAAAGAAGATCAAGGTTTCCTTCCCGTTCCAGTTCTTTACCGGTTTCAATGTCACGGTGCCGTTATTCTGATGAATGGTGACATTGAGATGGTCCTGACCTGTACATTTAAAGAATAATAGGTCGTTGTTAATGTCTTTGAACCAGTGGTTGAGATTTATCGAATTATTAATAGTATCCTCTGGAATCTCGAAATCATCTACTGAATTATTGATAATCGGTCCGTATGGACCTAAACCGGTTGTACCTTGCCCTAAATTCGAAAATCCCGATTCATTAGGTACTTCGTCGAAAGCAGTGATGACATAATAATAAGTTGTTTCTTCATCCAAGCCAGTATCAAAATATTCCTCAGTGCTTTTTGAGATTCTACCTATAGATTCACCCCAGTTCTTTGGATTTTGCTTTTCGCTTTTGTAGATATTGTATCCTTCCAGATCGTCCTCGGTATTCGGGTTCCAGGTTAATGTTGTGGAGTTATGAGTTGTGGAGATTACTTTAAGTCCAGTCGGTGGCTTTGGTGGGATGGAGTCCCAGGGGTTTCCTGATACGATTGCAGAATAATTAGACGGTTGTCCGCGGTGGTCTCGCGCCCTGATGCGGTAATTATAGGTTTCGCCATCGTTCAAACCGGTGTGGTTGTATGTGAATCCCGGATGTAAAACAGGATCCGGTGATTCCCAATCTCCCATCGTTTCGTTCTTGAATTCCAGATCGTAATGTTCCGTATCCACTAAATTCAAATCCCAGGATATGTTGAGCGTGTTGCCGGGGGGGTATGTCGAAATTTGTAAGTTCTTTGGAATATCCGGCGGCCAGTCCACGTTGATATCAACGATGTTCGACCATGCGCTTTGGTATTTTTCGTTGTATGCTTTGACGCGGTAATAGTAAGTGTCATTTGTTCTATTATAAATGTCAAAATTCAATTCTGAGCCATTATAGAGCTCGGTTGGTGATTCGAAATTAGTATTATTGTTTTCTTCTAAAACATACCTGATCGTTCTAGCGGTTACATTCCATGATAAAGTGTAGTTTCCATCCGTATCAACTTCACCAGGATCTTTTAATATCGGTATCCCTGGTCTTAACCAACCGAGAGGATTGAGGAATGGATAATAGTCCAATTCCAAATGCGGAACTTTAGTATCGCCAATGCCGTCGCCAGCGATCAGATGTTTGCCGGTGGTGTCCCATGAATAAACTTTATTTCCAGTATCTTTGCCTGTATAATCTGACCAATAGTTGCCTTCTTGGTTGCTGTTGTTCCATATATTATTACCTTTATTATCATCACTCCCTTGAATTTTATTTGAAGTAAACTTATTGTGAAAAAAATAATTCTTTTTACAATTATATTGTAACTCAATACCATAAACAGTATTATTTAAGATCATGTTTTCATAGATTGTATTGTTATCCGAATGTAATAATACTAATCCTCTTTTATTTTTTTTACATGTATTATTGTTAATTATATTCATATCACTATCTTCGAGCCCAATACCTCCATTATTTTTTGTACAATTATTATTCATTACGGTATTATTATTACAATCCCAATAAAGATATACGCCTACCCATGTATTGAATTTACATGAATTATTAATAATCAAATTAAAAAAAGAATATTGAAATTCCATACCACAATTACTGTTCAAATTACAAGTATTATTAAGTATAGTGTTTGAGTTTGTATAATAAGAAAAAATTCCACAGACATTATTTGAGCAATTATTATTTTTAATGGTCACATTTTCAACATGATCTAATTGAATCCCTGCATCTTTATTTGAATCAGTGGATTGTTTTCCACTGCCTGTAAAAGTAAACCCTGATACATTTACCCAATTCGAAGATATAAATACTACGTCATTTAATCCACTGCCATTAATGGTGGTGAATTCTGTACCATTCCCAATCAAAGTTAAACTTTTATTTATTATTATATTTTCATAATAAATCCCTGACCAGACGTAAATTGTATCTCCATTACTAGCGTTATTTATAGCATCCTGAATAGTAGTATAATTTCCATTACCATTGCAATCTACAATTATAATATTTTTAGCAGATACATTTTCAATATTAATTATTCTTTCAAATATAAAAAATCCAATTAAACCTGAGATAATCAACACAAATACAATATAAGCAGATATTGCCCCCATTCTTAATTTGTTGCTAGACATCTTATTCACATTTTTTTAATGTCATATATTTTTATATATTCAATAATATAAATAATTTGAGTAAAAGATTTCAATCTAATAATATTTAGTTTTTATTGGTCTATGCTCAGGATTACCGATTGAGTAATTTCAGAATAAATAATTATTTCCTACTTCCAAATAAGTATATTCTATTTTCGGTTCATCATACCATGGGTCATTAGCAGTATTTTTATTTAACCTATATCCAAGATGCCAGAGTTTCATAAAATCATAACCTTCTTTACAAGATATATACTCATTTGAATTTCCTGATATTGACGGAAAATGCGAATAACCATTTAAAGCATTTGTTGTACTTTCATCAGCATCTAATATGTCATTACTCTGTACAGTACTTTGCGTAAATCTATCTATGTATTGGGCTTCTGTTAATCCCGATACAAATTCAACGCCGTTATCACCCCAATTTTCATAAAATTCTGCATCAAAAGTACCCCCATCTATGTCAACCTCATAAAAATTATTATTATATTTTTTTACCTTATATTGCCATTTATTTTGTGGAGGTTGATTTGAATATTCTTCATAATCGATCTTTGGATCATGGTTATCCGGAAATTGTGTACCTTGTGAACTATCCCACCCAACATAATAAATATCATGTTCATTACTATCTGAGATTTCTTTATTACACAAATCAAAATCATATTCTTTTCCATTTGTTCTGGTTACACCAACCTTATCGCTCGTCAATATCACCCGATTAGTCTCATATCTATAAGTCGTAGATGTAATTTTATCCCGCTTTAATTCATCTATCCAATCACCAGAAAAATCCGGTTGCAAAATAATTGTCATATCTTTACATTCGATCATATCCAAATAATTGTCCAACCCATATACTTTTCTACTTGGCCGACTAATTAAACGATTTTCATCAGGTGTTAAGTCTATAGGTGTAATTAAATTATTATTATCTGCATCAAAGAAATAATCGGTTTTTCCTCCAAATGATTGCGTTCCACCATATCCCGTATAAAAGAAAAGTACCTTATCATACGAGTCGCATTTTCTTGCTACCTCTTGAATCGCCCAGTAAATATTTGATTTTGTAATTGATTTATCCCTTTCCAAATACGGATAATCACAAGTTGATATTGGATAATCATCGTGTATTCCAACATAAGATATTTGGTCTTGCAAGTAATACCCCGTATATCCTGGCCCGGGTTTAATATTGTTCTCGTGTTCGGTAAGTATCTTCGCCATTTCTCGTATATTAGCCTCAAACTGCTGCTGTTGGAACGGCTCATCCGGATTTGCCTTGATACCTTTGCTCCCCTCGATCAGTATCGCAAACCGATTATCACCGTTACCGTTATGTTTCGGTAGGTCCACGGCGTTCGCCAGCGTCTGGCTCACTGCTTGGGACATTTGAGATTCATTATCGATCCGGTCAAATGCCCTCGGGCTCGCACCCCTGATTATTTTTTGTTGGCCATTCCGCAAGCCCGCCCGAAACCTCGTAAGGTTTCGGCATCGCCGTGATATGATTTTTTGCATTATATCCGCCTCCAACTCCGTTCCCCCTGACCCGTTCCGCACCTGCGGTGGCACAAGCCCATCCCCCCTTGTACCGTCCTCGGCACGGGTAGATATATTTTTTCATAAATATCCTTTTTAAATATTATTTATTTTTCAATTTGAAATTATGATTTATATTTAAAAATAAAAGCCAACCAATTATTATTAAATTTATTATATTCATCAATGTCTTTTACTAACGAAATCATTGTTGGTATTGATCCAACTGTTGGTATTAGCGATGTGCAACCCAAAAATGCTTTTACTACTATTTTTTTTCTCTTTGGCGTTATCTCATTTATTTCCTGCAATAATTCTCTTATAAATAATTTGTCTATTTCTGATTCATTAAATTTACTAATCTCATTTTGAGTTAAATAATTATTAATTTCTAAGAGTTTATTTCTAAATTTAATAAATAGTTTATCTTTTCGTAAAGTCAATATTTCATTAATTTCCATAGTTGAAAAGTCTGGAATGTTAATTTCTAATAAATCAAATATTCTTTTCAAAATCTGTATTCTATTATCAGATATTTTGATGGTATTTGACATTATATTTTTTAATAAATTATCATGTAAATTATCAATCATCATTGGTGTATTAAGATAATTACTTAAAATAATAGAATGATAGAAATTACGTAAAATATATTTTTTAAAGACCGAATCGCCAGGAATATAATTCATAAATTTTTCATTTAAATTGACTAATTCGTTTATTTTATTTTTACCATCTTGTGAAAGTTCAATCCATTTTAATTGGATAAAATCTTCATCTTGGATTCCAATGTTATTCAAAAAATTTTGAAAAGAAACAGTAAACATTTTATTTTTAGGACCAGGTTTAATGATATCAATTTGTTTCCCAGTTTTATCATCTTTAATATAAACACCATATTTTCCACTTTGTTCTTCAGGAATTTTAAACATTTCTTTTCCAATTTGGTCAGGAGGAATATTCAAATCAATCGCACTTCTATTATTATGTGTTAAGATATAACCTCCAGATTCAAAAATAATATTTTCATACATTAAAATAGATTGTTTAATTCTTAAAACTAGATATGGTTGATTTGTTTTTTGTTCAAAGAAAGATAAATTACTTCTTAATGGGAAATATATATTATTATTCATTTTAAATCGTCCATAAATTTTTTATCTCTACCAACTTTATAATTTAAAAACTTTATCTCCTGCCTTTGCTCATCATAAACGCAAAGCCAGAAAGTAAAGTTTTTGTTCTCAGCAGGTTATTAGATTAATTTCGAACTTCTCTCCCAGATTTGAGTTTATGAGTTATATTTTTTTTCTTTTCAACCACCTCCTCCGATTTTTCCCCTGGTAAAACCATAGAAAAATCTACGGAGTTGATGTAAATGAGTTGGATAAATCATTTAACCAGGTTATCGAATGAGCCATACAGGCATTTCATGGCCAAAGCGTGCATGTTCTGGATCCTACGTAAGTTGAAGCACGATGTAGCTACCGAGTGGGGTGTAGGTCGTGGTTATGTTGATCTATGCGATAAGACAACCCGCACCCTGTACGAGATCGAGTTCCAGGTTTCAGCCAAGCATTTCGCAGAGAAACGCGAACAGTATAATATCAGCGGTTATGAAATTATAATCGTAAATTGTTCAAAGATGCCAATGGAAATCAATCAGATGAAGAAGTATCTCGAGCAGTTTGTGATTCCTGATTAGGCACATCGGATTTTTGTTCAGACCCGGATGAAGGTATAGTTTGGTCCTCCGGCGGCGGTTTCTCTTCATCTTCTGTTAAACTTTCTTCAGTTGTATCAATTTGTCCTGGCGGTAATCTCGGCGCTTGTTTGGCCAGCGGTACTGACATCTGTTCAGGTTCATCCTTTTTGGCAACGGTAGACAATGTGGACGGTTGTGATCCATCAGATGTAGTTGTGGTCGGTAATTGCTCAGAAGAGGATGCTGCCTGGATCTGCTGAACTATTTCTGAAGTGGTCGCTGCACCAGGTTCCTCGATCTCCGCTTCCACGGTTGGCAATGATCTTTGTTTGGCACGTTTCTTGCGCGTCACGATCAACATGAATATACAGATCAGAATCACAATGATAATAATTACAATAAAAATATAAAACCAGATATTTTCGGAAATGGTATCGGTCGTTGATGTTTCCTTATCTTCAATGATCTTGATGGTCAATGTTGCCTTTTTCTCGAGTATGAATTTGTGCACGGCGGCATTTCCGGAAGCTGCCATGATTGTTAACTGTATCTTACCTTTTTTCAGATCTTTTGAGGCAAATATCGTTATGTTGAATTCAGCAGTACCATTTGGGATAATATTCTTGATCTTTGGCCCGTTTATTGATGCATTAATGCCTTGAACATCTTGATCTTGCGGTTTCAACACGATCATATCGTCAACTTCACCCAGGTTGGTCACGATGGCGGTGACTGATATCTGTTCGCCGGGCTTTATCCGGACCAGATCGGGCACGATCTCCAGTTTGAAATCAAACTTTGGAGTTGGTGTAATAGTTATTTTAATATTGGCAACTGATTTCTCGCCGGCGATGTCCGAGACTTCCAGTCTGATCTGGTGCTGACCAGGCGGCAATAAGATATTGGTTAGGTTTTTTTCTTCTCCGAATTTTCCGGATATATTCGAATACCATTTAAATGTTAATCTATCCCCGTAGATCAGATCGACATCATCGCACATTGCGGAGAAATTTATTCCTGTCCCATTCTCGACTTTCAACCCATCTTGTGGCTCAACGATCACCGCCGGCCCAGGCGCGTCGTTCACCGGCGTGACTGTGATCGTTACATTATCAGAGATATTATAAACGCTGTCGTTTGCGAAGAAAGTTAACGTTTCCTTACCGTTCCAGTTCTTCTCCGGTATCAATGATACGGTGCCGTTATTCTGATGGATAGTGACATTGAGATGTGCCTGGCCTTCGCATTGAAACACCAATGGGTCGTTGTTGATATCTTTGAACCAATGATAAATATTAATTGAGTTATCAATCGTATCCTCCGGTATCTCGAAATCCTTGATTGAATTATTTATTACTGGCCCATGTGGGCCCAATGCGGTTGTACCTTGCGCTAGATTTGAAAACCCTGATTCATTCGGTATTTCGTCGAAAGCTGTGATGACATAATAATATGTTGTTTCTTCATCCAGGCCAGTATCGATAAATTCTTCGTTACCCTTAGGAATTGTTTCAATGGGCTCGCCCCATTTGCTTGGATTTGATTTTAAGTTTTTGAAGATATTATATCCTTCCAGATCGTCCTCGGTATTCGGGTTCCAGATTAATGTTGTGGAATTATGCGTGGTCGATATTACTTTTAACCCCGTTGGCGGTTTTGGTGGCACCGAGTCCCAAGGGATTCCAGAAACTATTGCAGAATAATTTGAGAATTGTCCCCGTTGGTCTCTCGCCCGTATGCGGTAATTATACGTTTCGCCGTCGTTCAAACCAGTGTGGTTGTAAGTGAAACTGGGATGTGTAACAGGCTCAAGCTGTTCCCAATCACCCATCGTTTCATTCTTGAACTCCAAGTCGTAATGTTCCGTATCCACTAAATTCAAGTCCCAGGATATGTTGAGCGTGTTGCCGGGTGGGTATGTCGAAACTTGTAAGTTCTTGGGTATATCTGGTAGCCAGTCAACGATGATATCAACGATGTTCGACCAGGCACTTTGGTATTTTTCGTTATAGGCTTTGGCACGGTAATAGTAGGTACCATTTGGTTTTTTTGAAATATCGAATGTTATTTGTGAGCCATTGAAGATTTCATTTGGTGAATCAAACGCACTATTATTATCCTCATGTAAAACATAACCTGTCGTTCTATAAGTTTTGATCCAGCTTAAATTATAATCTCCATCACTATCCACATCCCCAGGGTCTTCTAATATCGGTGTTCCAGGTTTTAACCAACCTAATTGATTTGTATATGGATAATAATCCAAACCCAGATGTGGAACTAACGTATCTCCAATGCCGTCGCCTGCTATTAAATGTTTATTTGTTATATCCCACCCATATGTCATATAACCTGTATCCTGACCAATATAATCTGACCAGTAATTGCCTTCTTGGTTGCTGTTGTTCCAAAAATTATTGCCAGTATCTGTTGCTTGGTTATTATTGAAAAGGATATGGTTATCATAGAGATAATTATTAGCACAATTAGAATCGAATTTCAAACCAAAATTCGTACTATTCATTATGGTATTATTAAAAATTATATTCTCAATAGATTTATTAAAATTAATGCCATAGTTATTATCCGAAATAGTATTATTTATTATAGAGTTAAAATTTGAATATTCTCCTTCAATGCCTTTATCAAAATTTGAATTAATTGTATTATTAATTATTGTGTTATAATTAGAATAATTTAATAGGATTCCAAATCTATTATTCAAACATGTATTATTCGAAATCAGATTTAGATTGGAGAATTGAAAAATACCAATACCTTCAAGTAAATTTAGATTACATGTATTATTATTTACAATATTTTTATCACTATTATAACCAATGATCAAACCAAAATTATCATTTAAAATTATAGTATTATTTTCTATTAAATTAAACTTTGAATTTATAACAATAGCCATTCCATTTATATTTTTCTTGCATGTATTATTAATAACTTGATTGAAATTGGAATCTCGGAGAAGAATGCCATTTGTATTATTTGAGCAATAATTATTAGTGATTTTTGATGTATTTGATTTATAAAGCCATATACCTAATTGATTATTTGAACAATTATTATTTTCTACTGTTACATTTTCAGCACTATTTATTTTTATGCCAGCCCCATATTTTGTTGGATTTAGACTAATTCTACTATTAATCATTTTAAAACCACTTATATTTACCCAATTAGCGGTTATCTCCACAACATTATCATTTTTTCCTCCATCAATAGTTGTATTTGTTGGTGAATCTCCAATTAACGTTACAGTTTTATTAACAATCACATTTTCATAATAAATTCCTTTCCAAACATAGATTATTTCTCCAGAATTTGCATTATCAATTGCGTCCTGTATTTTTGTATAATCGGCTCCACCATCATCATTTACCGTTATTGCCACTACAGTGAATTCATTATCTATCTTTTCAAATAAAAAAAATCCATTAAATCCTCCAATAATTAATAAATAAAGAATATAAATTAATATTACACCTCTTTTATAAAATAATTTATTCATTAGAATCCCTAGGATTAATTAATAATATAATTTTTTTACTTTTATATTAAGTTTATTAAAGAATATTATTTGAATAATAGATTCTAAATATAAATAAACAATCAATTATTAATTAATATAGATAGACAGCACCTTCTTCTAGCCAAGTATATTCTATTTTTGGATCATCATACCAGGGATTTGTTACTGTTCCATGAGTAATTCCACTACCTAATTTATATCCTAAATGCCAAAGTTTCATGAAATCATATGTTTCTTTACATGAGATATAATCATTATTTACATCTATATCTGCGTCTAAATCATCATTTGCTGAATGACCATAGTAATCTCTATCAATATAATATCCCTCAGTTAATCCAGATACAAACTCTGCACCAAAATCATTTGGATTTTCATAAAAATCTATTCCAAGACCATCTTCATCGATCTCATAGACACCATCGTTTGATCCACCATCTGAATCTGAAACAACATATATCCAATTACCTCCACCCATATCGTAATTTTCTTCATCACCAATTGGTGAATGGATATCTGTTGGAAGTGTTGTATAAAAAACTTTATGATCATTCGTATCTGTAATGATAATATTACATTTATCAAATTTTGAATCTAAAGTTTGTCCTGATTGTTCGCTCGTCAATATCACCCGATTCGTCTCATATGTTGTTATTCCACCACTTGAATCCTGTTCCAATGGAGTTATCCAATCACCAGAATAATCCGGCTGCAATATAATCGCCATATCTTTACATTCGATCGTATCCAGGTATTTATCCAATTCATCAGCTTTAATATCTTTATTACTCAAGAATGTTCCATCAGTATTAGCATCGAAATATGGTATTGTTCCTATCTTGCCTCCATAAGCAGTGTAGAATAACATCACTTTATCATACGAATCAGCCTTTCTCGCAACATCTTGAATCGCCCTTAAAATGTTTTCTTTTCCAGTAGTACCACTACTCGTCACTTCTTTATCTCTCTCCAAATATGGA
>JAEHCK010000045.1 GCA_020696345.1 Thermoplasmata archaeon
ATATTGGAAAACTTTATTGCGTTGAAAACGAGACAGGCGCTGAACTTTGGAACTTCACAACTGGCGGTGGTGTACATGGTTATGGCGTTACAACTTCACCGGTGGTTGCGTATGATAAGATCTTCTTCGGTGCCTGTGACGGTAAATTCTATGCTCTCGACTTCGATGGAAATCATCTTTGGGATTTCCAAACCGCCGACACATTTGAGGGCATCTACTCCTCCGCGGCCGTTGCAAATGGGATGGTATTCTTTGGCTCCACCGACAGCAATTTCTACTGCCTTGATGCAAATAACGGTAGTTTGATCTGGAAATACAACATGAGTAACGAGGGCTTTGGCGGAATTTACGGTGTATCATCGTCACCGGCAATTGCATATGGCCGAGTGTTGGTTGGCGGGTGTAATGGTTATCTATATTGTTTTGGCGGGCAGGGTGAAGATCCGCCCACCATAGAGATCAGGAAACCAAAAGAGAATGCTATGGTTGACGGTTTGATCGAGATATCGGGTGTGGCCGATGACGATATCGGAGTTACTGTGGTCCAGGTCAAGATCGATGAGTTCTCATGGAGAAATGCATCAGGGACAACGTTATGGGTCTCGGACTGGGATGTCACCTCACTTCAAGATGGGCCCCATACGATCTATGCCCGTGCATTTGACGAGAATGGCTTTTCAATGACAAATGTAACTGTTCTTGTAAATAATCAACTAGAGGATATATTTATTACAATAACATCACATGAAGACCACCAGATAGTTTCAGGAATTACCAAGTTCGAAGGCGTCGCGCAACATAGATTCGGAACCATCGAAGAAGTTCAGATCAATATTGACAATAACACTATCTGGTTTAAGGTCAATGGTACAAATAATTGGCATTATTATTGGAATACCAAGGAATACCTTGATGGCGAATATCTGATACAATTCAAGGCATTGGATGGTGTTAATACGTCCATACCGATCAGCATTTGGGTGAATGTTTCTAATTATATTGAGCCTTTAATGGGTTTAACCCCAATGTTCAGAAACAGCCAAAACCGGATCGGTATAACAGACTTTCAAGCGCCCGATTTTGAATCGGTCAAGGTCCTTTGGAAGTTTCAAACTGAAAACCAGATCGAATCCTCGGCTGTGTATTACAATGGAAAGATATATTTCGGCTCAGACGATTATTATGTTTATTGCGTGGACAGTACATCCGGCACGGAAATTTGGAAATATTCGGTGCCTAACCAGGTCCGCTCGACCCCCACAATCGCAGATCAACGACTGTATATTGGCGATCAGTACTGGAATATCTATTGTTTAAACGCTCAATCTGGCGAGTTGATCTGGAAGTATCGAGCCGGAGGAGCCATAGATTCATCGCCACTTGTAGTGGGAAGCAGCGTCTATTTTGGCTCATATGATGGCAAGCTGTATTCATTGAATGCATCCAACGGTCAAGAGCAATGGATATTTGACACGGGTAATGAGATCTGGGGCAGTCCCGCATACTGGGACAATTGTATCTATATAGGATCATTGGATGGGAGGCTGTATTGTGTATGGTCAAAAAATGGCACCGAGCGCTGGAATTTCACTACAAATCTGCTGGCAGAGCGCTATGGCATTTATTCTACTCCCGCAATTACACAAAATAGAGTGATCTTCGGTGGTGAAGATAATCTCATTTATTGTTTAAATGCATCTACAAGCGAACTGCTCTGGAAATTCAAGACAACCGGTTACATATATTCTTCGGCAGCTATTAACAAAAATAGGGTTTTTATTTCCAGTTTAGAGGCAAACAATGACGGCGTTTTATACGCATTACCATTTAACGACCCAAACCTGGACGGCTTGATCACATCGTCAGAGGTCTTATGGAAATATAAAACACATGATTTCGATGGCGGCTCGTCACCAACCATATCAACAAAATCCGGTCTTGTAATTATCGGGTCCAATGCAGGTTCTGCAGGTGGAATTGGCAAAGTGTATTGCTTTGATGAGGTGTCCGGTGATGTGGTTTGGAATTTTACCATTAATGGCGATATCCACGGCACACCGATCATTGCATTCGAGCGTGTGTATATCGGTTCGCTGGACAATTATATGTATTGCTTGGTGAGTAACAAGACTGACGCCAACGGCGGGAACGGTCATGATCCTGTAAATAAAACCCCGATCAAGGTACATGTTAATCTACCCCAGACAACCGTGCTCTCAGGACATATCATCGAAAATATTATGTTTACCGCATTAACGGAAAATGGTACGCCTATTCCACAGACATATTTCATTTTTGAAGTTACCAGAGGTACACTTTCAGATTATTATGGTACAGTTTTCAATAATGGCACCTATATTCTTTCATACACAGCCGATATTGTTAAGAAAAATGTGACCGTCACTATTAAGGCAACAGCTACTAAATTTGGTTATTTAAACGGAACCGCAGAAGTTACTATTATTGTTGTACCGATATCCACCGATAACGGCAATGGTCAACAAGATGACGATGACAGCCTGATCAACGAGATCTTGAAACCAAAATATCTTTACCTCTGGCTATCAATATTGATCTTTGTGATCATGAACATCATAATAATAGGCTTGGTATTGAGAACAATGCGAAAATTAAAACGATTTGAACGGTCGGGGTCGGACAAAGCCGATCTTGAGAAAACCGGTAGAGTTGCAAGTGGTCCTGAAACAACAGCAATTGATAATAAAGTTGTGACTGATACTATTACCCAAATTACCAAGCCTGCCGTATCTATCGAATCGCTGAAAAAGCCACCTCAAGCACAGGTACAGGCAAAGGCTCAAACACCTCAAGCTCAAGATCCAACGGCAATACCGCCTGAAAATAAACAACAACAACAACAACTACAACTGTTAGAGAAGAAGTAAAAGTAATAAACAAATAGAGTTACATGTTCAAAAGCTTAAAGAGGTCGGGATTTGAGATTTCATACTTTTAATCGTTCGTTTTCAAAATTTATTATTTCATCGACAGTATCGGTATATTTGTCCTTGGCCATGTTATTATTCTCCAGTTTATTCCCGGGTTTTGCAGCGGCAAGTGAAGAAGTTGAACTCTCGCTGACAGATCAAAATCTCGATACTATTGGCCTTATATGGACCTATCATCGTCCAGATAACAGCCCCACAGGTAATTCAACGAGCTGGAAATTACGCTGGTCACCTGATGGCGACAAGATCGCGGTGGTTTTTTTTGATGATACCACACTTATTTTAGATGGCAAGACTGGCGAACTTATAAAAGCTCTGGGTTCAGGCGCCGAGGCAGTTTTACAAGCCATGGAGGATAAGAATAGCACAGATGATTCAAAGAGTAAGAGTACGCGATGCTGGGGCTATACCTCCAATCCTATTGCACCAATTTTACGTGCGTGTGTCTGGTCGCCCGACGGTAAACTTCTGGCCGTGGCCGGCGATCATAAAAAGATCGAGTTCTTCAATACGAGTAATTGGGAGCGCGTGCATGTTTTGGAGGGGCACACTGGGAGTATATTATCTTTGGACTGGAGCCCTGACGGTACTCGGCTTGCCTCCGGCGAAGGCACGGACCAGGTACTGCCTCATAACCAAGATGATTGCAAATACATAATCAAGCTCTGGGATGTCTCAAGCTTATCGACCTTATCCACCGGCAAGGAACTCTTCACTTTATCGGGTCATAAGGATAGTGTAATATCGTTACGTTTCTCAAGCAACTGCTCAAGGCTGGTCAGTGCGTCCGATGACCGTAACCTCAAAATGTGGGACCCGGTTAACGGGACACTATTGTATACACTTGGCGAGGGTTTGGGCCACTCGGCCGGAGTGCTCGATGTCGACTGGTCACCGAACCAAACACTATTGGTTTCAGGAAGCCGCGATTTCAAGGTGCGGCTCTGGAACGCCTCGACCGGGTTGCCACTGGGCAAGCCATGGAAGGATCATAACTGTGTAAGGTCCACGCAATGGCATTATAATGGTAAATATATCCTCACCGCGGGTGTGGACCAGACAATAAAGATACGTAATGCAACCACTGGAAAGGAAATGGCAATATTTTCCGAGGCCGAGGAGACGAACAGTGAGGTAATGAGTGCACGTTGGTCACCGGATGGGCAAACGATAGCATCATGTTCAACACGAGATGCGACCGTACGGCTATACGGAATTGGCGGCCGCCTTGGTGAAACCGATGATGCCACTGATAACTGGCAAATCGGTCTGGCAATATTCTTTATTGTTGCCGTTATTGGAATAATACTAATATTTATGCCATTACGCAAAGAATTTCGAGAACATCGCAAATGATCATTCATGATAATTGGTCGTTGTAAAGGTAAGGCGTTTAAATTGAAACAGAGATCAATAAACACTCTTTCTAGAATTTACCAGATCATTTTTCTTCAAATTTTGCTATTTTTAATTTTACAGATCTTTTTTGCCGGCCTTGATTTACAACCTGTTATGTTTGCATCTGCGGAGGTGGACAAGGAGGTTTTGGGCTCGGCCCCGGGAAGGTTCAACTCCATCGTGGCTGATGATATCGATGACGATGGCAGGTTTGAATTAGTATTTGGAAATTATGACGGATATGTGACCGTGCTCGAATATCGAGATTACGATTTCCATGAAGAGTGGCAAAGTAAAAAAATCGGCCACCGTGTCTGGGGTATCACAGTGGCAGATTTTGTTGGTGACGAAACAAAAGAGATCATCGCCGGAAATGGCGACGGCGAGATCTATGTTTTTGATGCAAAAACACATGAGCAGGTCTGGTACACCGAAGACCTTGTTAGAGATGTGCATGGATTATTCGTATCCGACCTTGGCACCAACAGTACACGTTATCTGCTTGCAGGGACAGGATATAAAACCGATAACGATCTTGGAACATTATACATCTTTACAGAAAATAGTACAAAACCGGTGGCGGAGATCGGCCAGTTTGATAACCGTTTTCGGGGTCTTGGCGTTGGCGATGTTGACGGCGACGGCGAGCTCGAGATAGTGTTCGGCAGCGGTGTAGCCATTGGTGAAAATGCAGGTGAAGGATATGTCCATGTGTACGATATCAAAAGCGTCCTCAACCATGAATCAGATGCGTTAGAGTGGAAAAGTAAAAACCTAAAAGGCTGCTGTGTTGCACTCGAGTTGGTGGACTTCAACGGCGATGGCTACCCGGAGATCGTCGTTGGTAATGGATACAGATACCAGGCCGGTTGGGTCAGAATATTGACTTATGATAAAAATACACAAAATTATATCGAATATTGGAAGAGCCCCGACATTGGCCCTAAACCTTATGGCCTTGCAGTGGGTGACATTGACGATGACGGAAATCTCGAAATCGTGGTTGGTAACCAACCGGGATATATCTATATTTTCGAACAATCCAGTTCGGGTATCAAAGAGGAATGGAAGAGCGGTCTGTTAGGCACGGACATACTTGGAATATATATTGCAGATGTAGACGATGACGGCCAAGTTGAGATCGTAGCTAGCCATGGAGGTTATACCGGAAAAGGGGATTATACCTCAGGATATACCGACCCCCATATCTATATCATCGATGGTAAAACTCACGAGATAGAGATCATAATAGGTGAAACCCACTGGCTGGGGTTTGCATTACAATTTATTTTCCTAATATTAATAATATTATTTCTGGTTGTTCTGAATTTATATGCACTATACCATAAACGGTTAAAAACGCATAAGCGCTTAGTATCCGGGACCGGTAAACCTTTTACAAGTAACCCCTCTCCCTCAAAGGCGTCACGGTTACCATTCCATGAACCGGCACCAACCCCGGCTCCAGCCCTAGCGGTATTACCAGCACCAGCCTCGATACCAGCATCAACACCTACATCAAAATCAACATCGTTACCGATCCCTACCGCAGCACCGGCCAAGGTCCCAACACCTGCCTCTGCATCTGCCTCAACCACACCCATACCTATACCTACACATAAATCTACACCACCAGCCGCCGTTGCCATGCAGGTAAGTGCACAGACACAGAAACAAATACAAATATCGGCACCAGCACAAGAAGTAATAGTAATGGCACAACCATCGGCACATTCCAAACCCACAACAGCATTACCTGTAAACCAAGATCGTGAGGTGGTCTGATGATGGAGGAGCTTTTTGCAGCGCTCATCATAGGTATCTCATTTAGCAATGCTCTTGTTTGTATATTATTAGGGTTTGGTATGACATCGGCAGAGAATAAAAAAGCGGGTAAATATTTCATTCTTGGCCGTTTCCTGGGGCTGGTATTCATAGGCATGATCATCGCACTATTCGGTATGATATTTGACGGGTATGTATTATATTTACTGATATTATTTGGAGTTTTGACAATAATCTTCGGTGCTCTGGTCATTGCAAAGATATATTATCGATCTAAAAATAATCACAAGCATCAAAAAAAATGCGCCTCTAAACATTATTCTCGGAGAGCGCTTTTTTTATTGGGAGCATTTCGCGGAGCTACACCATGCTTCAAGATCTTTATTTTGGCACCGCTATTGATCGTGGTCGATATGCAACTGGCATTTTTAATGATACTCGTATTTGCAAGCGCATCCACACTTTATCCGGTGATCGGGTTCTTATCGGCGAACCTTTTATCCAACTTCAGAAGGTATGACGCCTATGTTCAGGTTACAGGCGCCGTTCTACTTATCTCCATCGGCACATTTACGATCATAAAACAACTGTTGGCACAGAGTTGTCCAATTGGAATTTAAAAATAATCGTTTAAAAACTCGAAAAAAAAGTAAAAAACAATCAAATTCAAAGGTGATAGATATCAAGAACAAGATAACTAGGGTCCGAAATATTGTCCAATTTGCATGGTTCGTGTTCTTTGCGAATGGCCTATTATTCGGATTGCCATTGTTCGGAAGCGACCCGAAGCTGCGATATGTGTTCATACCTAATCTCACTACTAAATATCTTATCAATACACCAACACACTGCTATTTTTTCGAGCTTCAGAGTGCGATCCAGAACGGGTATTTCATGTTTTATTTGAACCTTATCATACCATTGTTAATTATATTCATACTCTTGTTGATATTAGCCCGTTTTTGGTGTGGCTGGCTGTGTCCGGTGGGGTTTGTCCAAGATCTGATGCAGTATCTCAGAGTGCTATTTCGTATACCTTATAAGGAACTGAACTATCGCACAATTCGTGTACTGGATAGGATGAAGTTTGTGATCCTATTCGTGGTCATTCTGATGGTATTCATGATAAGTCTACCATATTATGGTTTAGGGAGCTTTCCAGGTGGTTTAGAATTACCGTTCGAACAGGTCTGTCCGGCACGGCCAATGTTCGTATACTTTCAACAAATACTCGGCTGGGAGCCCTGGTCAACCGGTGTGCCTACATTAGGGATAATCGTACTAGCCATTTTTTTCGTGTTAAGCTTTATGGTGCGTAAATTCTGGTGCAGGGTATGCCCGGTGGGCGCCATTAATTCGTTCTTCAATAAATATTCGTTATTAACCCTCCAGAAGGATGGCGATAAGTGCACCAAGTGCAGGATCTGCCTGCGTGCATGTCCCATGGATATCGAAGAGATCTATGAGGAGAAGGGGAAGATCAAAATATCCAGTAAAGAATGTATCCACTGCTATCGTTGTGTTGAGCTATGTCCGGAAGATGACTGTTTATCAGTGGCATTTCTTGATAAAAGGCTCGTGCGTTCCAAGTCACCATATAAGCGTACGGGTGGAATATATGAAAAATTGCTCAGGATCACAAAAGTAAATATGGATCCCGACCAACCACGCATGGGAGGCCCGTGAACATGAAGATATTTTCGAAAAGACCACGCTCAGGATCAATAAAAACCGACCGTGAGGTCGTTGGAGTAGAAAAAGATAAACGAAGGTATATCAGCGAAAATTTGGAACTGAACTTGGATGTTCAGAAACAGAAGAATATAGAAGACGCCAAACGAATGATCACGCGTCAATTGGAGCTCCAAGCCGACCTGCCAAACAGACCAAAAGCTATGCTGGCCTTTGACGAGATGGCGAAGTTTTATAATAACCGAATAGGTGAACTAACTTCATTTAAACAGTCTGGTGGTAAAATAATTGGTACATTATGTGTATCGGTACCAGTAGAGCTTATCCATGCTGTAGGCGCGCAGCCCGTGCGGTTATGCTCGGGGTTCCATGAACCCGTGTTTTCGGCCAATGAATTATTGGGCGAGGTCGGGTTATGCCCGCTGGTCAGGTCTGTGCTGGGTACCAAGATCGTTGGCAGTAACCCGTATTTCGAGCTCTGCGACATGCTGGTATCACCTACCACATGCGATGGTAAAATGAAATTGGGCGAGATCTTGATCGATTATATGCCCGTACTAATGCTCAATGTACCGCGTGTGAAAGAGGGATATATTACTTACCAACATTGGCTGGAGGAGATAAAGTTTCTGGGGCGAAAATTGGAATCATTAACGGGTAATAGAATTACCACTAAGAGTTTGGGTTTGGCGATCGAGAAATTTCAGCGTGCCCAGCGCGCCTGGTATAAATTAACGGAGTTGCGTACAAATGCACGTGTTCCCCTTTGGGGCAGGGATGCATTGATGATCGGTCAATTAACGTTCTACGAAGATATCGACCGCTGGACCACATATATCGAGCATTTGAACGCCGAGCTTGAAGTTATGGTGCGCTCTGGCGTACATGTTGGCAACCCCGATGACCCGCGGATACTATTGGCAGGCTCGCCCATCGTGTGGCCAAACTGGAAGATCCCCAATATCATTGAAGACTCGAATGCGATCATAGTGGCCGATGAGCTGTGCTCCACAGGCCGAATCTTCAACGACCCAGTGGTACTGGATGAGCCATCGTTAAATGATATGTACCGTGCACTTGCCGAGAGATATCTATACCCGTGTACCTGTCCGTGTTTCTCTCCAAACGATGAGCGTTCGGAATCGATATTGAGAAGCATTGAAAAATACAATATCGATGGCGTGGTCTTTCATATACTCAAGGGTTGCCATTTGAACAGCATCGAGGCAACAAGAATAGAATTATTACTGCGCAAGAACAATATACCACTGCTGAAGATCGAAAGCGAATATGACGAGGGAGATGTTGAACAGATCCGTACACGTGTGGAGGCGTTTTTGGAGATAATACGTATGCGCAAGGAGATGAAAGATGTTACAAATCATTATTAGGATGTTCTATATTATGATTAATTAATGGGATGTTGGATATTTCGATTTTTTATTAGGATGTTGAACGTTACGCTTATTTGTTAGGATGTTGGATATTTCGATTAATTATCAGGATGTGTGATTTATTTTCGTTAATTCATTTATGCATCCTGTTATATTAGCGACATTTAAAACATCCTGTCATCTCAACGACATATACAACATCCCGATATCTCAACGACATATACAACATCCCGAAATCCCAGCGATATTTAGAACATCCTGACATCTCTACGACATTTAGAACATCCCGTCATCTCAGCGACATATACAACATCCTGACATATCTACGATATATGTAAGTCATAGCCAATAATTATAAATACAAAGTATTTTTATAAGAGAATTATAAGTAGGCCATAGTAGGTCAACTACCCTACATTGATACAGTATCTTAATGTTCTATTTCTAAGAAAAATGGGCGTGACGGTATGGTAAAAAATATGTCATTAAAATCTAAATCTGTATTTAGTCTTTTGAGTATATGTATATTAATTTTCTCTGGAATGCTTTGGATCTTGCCGGGTACGTACTGGAGTACGGTAGATAATATCGATCCCGACACAGAACGCCAAGAACAGATGGCCACCCATGAGCCTGTGGAAGAAGTGGGAGATGGACAAAGGTCGAGAACCACTGCAAGAGATATCATGGATGTGGGCATAGAGAGTATTTCAGATATAGATGCTGAGAATTATATTGCCCATTATCCGGGTACAACGGTGCATATGAATTTAACGTTGAGAAATTACGGTGATGTTGATATTTCCACACCGTTCGATGTGTTGTTAACGATTTCCGATGGCACTACGCGCGGGCCAAGCTACCATTACCAAGAGAATCGTACCTACCCCGCAGCCTTGAACTTGCCTGCACTATTGGCGAACACATCCTATAATATATCCTGGAACTGGACAACACCATTGAGCATGCCCCATGGATGTGAGAAGAATTTTTCATTGGGTGATGTTGTGTTCGTCGCGTGTTTTACAACTTTATTAGAGCGCGATATGAACTCGAATAATAACCAGAATTGTATAGACATAAGGGTAGAACAACCGGATTTTCTGGTGAACCTAATTCCCGGTTGGAAATATCTGGTGGGAAAAGAAAGGGTTACCGAGCCACAGGAAGATTTTGAAATAACGATCGAAAGCGGCCAAACCAATCAATTCGAGCTGAAATTCTCATTAGAAAATTTTGGTGAGGCCACATTTATCAATTTTTCAGTTATTTCACCAAATGACTGGAAAGCGATACCACCTGCTCGTCAATTTTGGCAGAGCCGATCGAATTCATCGGTACCATCAATGAACCTTACAGTCACGGTATTTCCATCGGTGAATCGTGAACATTTACAAACTGCCACATGGCATACGATAACATTAAAGGCAGTGGCAGAAAGCTACCCTCTTGCATTTGATACATTGACATTCAGAGGCAAAGTAACATTCATGCCGTACCCGAAAATTATTCCACCGGAAATACCTGATGGCAATGAAGTTTATTTTATCCGACCAGGAGAAGCCGATATTAATTTTAGGGTTTACAATAAGGGTAATGGCGAAGATAATTTCGAGTGCAAAGCACAGGTTGGCGAAACACCTTTCGAAACCAAATGGAAGGAAAAAGAGGGCTGGCGTGCGGTGGTGCACTCCGGTAAATATACACGCATATTATCGCGAGGTGAACATCAGATCGTAACTGTAAGGGTTTTAGTACCAGCCACGGTGCGTGCCGGCTCACCGTGCGGAATAAAACTTACAGCAACTTCGGTCAAAGAACCCGAACATAGGGATGGTGAGAAAAATTTCACATTCTATATCTTTGCCGACCTGTTCAAGGATGCAACTATCGATAGTTATAATGATAAATCGATACCCATGTATCCAAACTCCGAAGTTTCAACAATGTTACGGATAAGAAATACAGGTAATAAAGCCGACAGGTCAATTAGAATGAATGTGACCAGTATACCGGAGGGCTGGGACGTGATCATCGATTCGTCTGATATCCCGCCCGGTGGGCTACCAAGGAACGGCACTGCCGATATTGAAGTGATAATCAACACACCAAAAAAAGTTGTGGAATCAAAATATGAGATCAAGATTGGTGCAATGGCTGATGATCAGATCAGAGATGAAATATCTCTGAGTGTTCAGGTATTAAAGGTACGGAAAATATCACTACAATGCAAAAATGCACGAGAAACTGGAAATGTGAGCGAGAAAATATCATATCTGATCACTGTGGAAAACAAGGGTAATGCACGTGATTCTATTGACCTGCGGTACTCATATATTAGCATTGGAATGAACGATATGAACTGGAAAGTTGTATTATCCAAGAATTTCACCACATTATATCCCTATGAATCGCGTGATGTCATTATCTCGGTCTTTATTCCATTAGAGGCACTTGCAGATACTGATTTTCTTACACCCACACTCGATGGGTATTTTATACAGATACGCGGTATTTCACAAAACGATACCAGTGTAACATCGGAAAAGGAGATCGAAGTAGTAGTAAATCCTATCTACGAGTTCGGTTTTACCAAGCAAAACGACAGGAAATATCTAATTCTACATCATACCCAAACAGTTGATTACACGTTTGGACTTGAAAATAAGGGTAATGACTTGGATTGGTATGATATTAGTTACGAAAGTGAATATGATTGGATAACAATACCTTATGCCCAGCGCAAGTTGCATCCTGGCGTTATGGAAAATCTGTTCATTAATTTTGACCCGCCAGCCACATTAAATGTGGGTGAATATGAATTTACAATTAAAAGCAAGTCGGCAAAGGTACCGTCTATGGAACGGGTGCTGAACCTTACAATTGAGATAATCGAGTTCGATCTGGCATTGACCGAATTGAGAATTGGAGATACACCGTTAGCCGAGGTAGATATCAAAGAAGGCGAAACAGTTCTACTTAGGGCCAAACTGGAGAATGTGGGTGATCTTGACTATTTCAATAGAACAATAGGAAAGCCAGTTATAATTAAATTCACGGAAAGTCAGAACTATCTGGGAGAGGTGAATATTACTTACTTATCCAATAAAGATAGTGGTAACAATTCTGTCTGGGTGGGGCTTTCTTGGAAGATAGGCAAGGCCCGAACGTATGAGCTTTCGGTTGAAGTTGACCCAGGCGAAAAGATCCCGGAATCAAAAAGAACTAATAATAAAATAAAGGGCAAGATAGATGTCAAGGGTGGATCGCTCGAAGATGACACAACGGGAAAGGCGTCAGCATCGGACATGACATTGATCATTTCGCTCATAATTATATTCATAATAATAATGATCATGGGTCTTTGGGGTACATATAAAATGATCAAACGAGGAGAACAGCAAGGCTATACCTCGGATGGTGAATACAAACCTTACGAAGATACATCAAAAGCTGAATTTGATAAGGATGATGAAGAAGATGAAGAGCCGGAAGGCGGTGTACTTGGCGTTCAAGGTGCGCATCCATATTCTGCCAAACCAAAGGACAAGTTCATGAGCGATGTAACATCAATGATAACAATGAAAACCATAAGAAAGACCAAACCGATAAAGAAAAGCAAACCGATCACCAGTCTTGGTCGGCCAAATGTGGCGGGGTACTTACCTCCCATGTCCAAAACATCCGGGGGTCCCGCAGCACCTCCCAAAATTTGAGGTATATATATGAAATTTGATAGATTTCTCACATTGATCCTCACCGCCTTAATATTATTTGGATTTCTAAATACCATTCCGATCTCAGTTCAGAGCAAAGAGATAAATATTTTTGACAATGGTGATGGTGGTGACATAAGTGAAGTGGTACTGACCGGTCGTCCTGGCTTTGCCACAGACGCCACCACTTACTTTACAATACCCATCCATAAAGGTAAGATCCAGGAGGCGTCGGTGAAGATCACAGCCTCGCCAGATAAGAACGGCAGCTCATTATTGAACCCGCGGCTGGATGTGGGTATCGACGGCGATTATGAATGGGAATTCAAAGGCAAAGGATATGGCGCAGCAGGCCATCAGACCTTGTTCACTAACGGAAATTCGCGAAGAATTATGGCAATTGGAAATTCCAAAATAAATACCGGGACAAATATCTACCTGCCCAAAGGTGCGTTCGTTTCGGACGCGTCCATGGAAATAAAGGGCGGCAACCTACAATATGGCGAGATCTACATCACGGCCGTAAATCGAGCTGGAGAGGTATATTTTATCAAGAGCAATGGAGATAGAACGTTTGGCTCGGCCCAACAAATTGACAGTGTAGGCAGCTACTCTTACGGTGTTGGTATGGGCGATTTCGACAACGATGGCGATAACGATATTGTCGTAAACCAAGGTTATTGGACATCGACCACGGGGAACATATACATGTTTAAAAAGACGGGTTTGGGTAATAGTTTTTCTAAAATACCAACACCCGTGGGCTACACGGCCTCTTCAAGTAACACTGATTTTGCGGTTGGTGATTTCGATAATGACGATAACCTGGATTTCATAGAATCTGGAATGAATCAGAACTTCTATTTTTTTAAGGGCAAAGGCGATAATACATTTGTTCGTACACAGATCACAAATTCATTCTCAGGCGGCAGCGCCTACGGTAAAGATGCAGCTGATTTCGATCTAGACGGCAACTTGGATTTTGTGGCTGGCGGCTCATCTAGTGGAAACGTATTTGTGTTTGAGGGAAATGGTGATGGCACGTTCAAAAAACCGCCGATATCAGTGAATGTTGGAACCACTTCGGGTGCTCAATGCGTATTTACTGGTGACTTCGATAATGATGGTAACCATGATATTATCGCTCATCAAAGATATTCCAATGATGATTTAAGGTTCGTTGAAGGGTTAGGGGATGGCACTTTCAAGGCATATGATAAAATTGATAATGAGATTACTGTATATGCTAGTTATCCCACCGGTGATGCGTTTGATTTCGATTTTGACGGCAACCAGGACTTCGTTACATTTGACAACAGTGGAACCATTAAATGTTATTGGGGAAATAATGATAATAATGGCAAAACATTTACCAACCCAACTGAAATAGGCACAATATCGAGCCTAACGGGCATAGCGACCCCGCCCGGTGCATTACTGGGCGGCTGTAACAATTTGAAGATCGATATTGGTAATGACGGCGGCGATCCGGACTTCCAATTTACCGGTGCGATCACGGACACCGAGACCATCACGGGCACATATTTCAAGGACGAACTGAACGATATCCTGGCAAACCCCCCCGCAAATTTGAAACAGATCACTGACGACTACGGCAATATATTACTGGAGATCCCGCTCAGGTTCTCGTCAGATGCTATTGGTAATTTACTACTCCAGAGCCTCGACATCAAATACACTTATACCGCTACGGTTGATAAGAATCCGCACAATGGCGATCTGGTGAACGAACTAAACGACCTGATACCACAGGGTAATAAGGGCGATTTTCGAGTATATTTCAGTATTGCCTCTAACCAGCCGGGGAAGGTGAAATTCTCGGAGCTGTCGATCGTATTTAACGAGGCGCCAACCCTGACCACGCCCATCCCGGACCTTGTCATGAACGAAGGCACCGATCAAAGTCATTTGAAAAACCTTGCAGATAATTTCTATGACGACCGTGAGCTTCCGGCCGACCTGAAATATTCCATTCATTCATATACAAATCGAGATTACCTCAAAGTATCGATCGAAGACGATGTCTGGCTGCATGTGAATGCCAAAAAAGACCCTGATTGGTCCGGCCAGTCGGAAATTGTTGTAAGTGTAGAGGATTCCGAGAACGGCATCACAAGATCAAATGAATTCACGGTGACCATCAACCCGGTCAACGACATACCGCGAACAGGGGTTAAGATCGGAAATATTGAACTCATCAGGAACTCCATCTATGATAAGCTCGATCTTGATTCAAAGAGTAACTATTTCTTTTATGATGTGGACAGTTCGGATCTTTACTTTCGGGCGATCATATATGACGAGGAGAACTCGGGAAGGTTCGATGGATACCTACAGCTTTCCATAGATAATGATACCAATGTTTTGTCTATTCACTCGTTCGACCGCCCAAAAAACCGGATACCGGTTAGGATCTACTGCAGCGATACCGAAGAAATTCGCACCATGGAATTAAATGAACTGATTAAAATGCCGGTTCACCAGACTTTTTTGGTAAATATAACAAAACTGGGTATGGGTAAGAAGGTGACATACCCGCCCATTTGGCATGATATAGAGGATATTCAGATCGCAGAGGATGATTCGATAATCAATTGGCTAAATCTTAACAATTACATCTCGGACCGTGATAACACACCTGAAGAATTGACCTTTACAGTTGAATCCATGACAAATAGTGCATTTATCAATGTATATGTAACTGCAAACAAAAATAAGACGGAGAATTTAATATCCCTCGAACCCGAACCGGATTTTGATGGTGAGGCGGTTATTATACTACGCGCAGAAGATTACGACCATAATTACGCCTTTGAACAGTTTACAATAGAAATTATACCCAGACCCGATATACCGATCGTTCAGATATTATCGCCGGCCAATAACAGCATGGCCTCCGGTATTGTCACGGTCTCCGGAAGCGCGTATGACGCGGAAGACGGCTTGGTAAATGTGGAGATCCAGATAGGCAACAACCCCTGGCTGCCGGTGGATGGCCTGGAATACTGGAGTTATGATTGGAAATCCTATGAAGATTCAACCGCCACGGATATAGTGTGGATAAAAGTACGTGCCATTGACGCCGATAATTCGTATTCCATTTACGATCGAATATACCTTCAAATTAATAATTTGGTACTGGATGATGATCATGATGGTGTGCTAGACATATATGACGCCTGTCCGCAGGATCCATTAAATTGGGTCGATTCGGATGGCGACAATGTTGGTGATAATTCCGATAAATTTCCGAATGATATCACACAATGGGCGGACTCCGATGGCGATGGTTACGGTGATAACCCGTATGGTAATTCGCCGGACAGCTTTCCGTTTGACCCTACACAGTGGAAAGACACCGATGGTGACGGTTTCGGCGACAACCCGGACGGTAATAACCCAGATACTCACCCAAATGACCCAACAAAATATACAATAGCGCCGAAAAAAGGTGAAGAACCGTTTCTAACAACAGAACAAATGCCCTGGGTTGTCTTAACGGCACTCGTTATTATTGATCTTGTTATTATAGTATATTTTGTTTCAAAGCGAAGAAGGTCCATTAAATAAAATGAGACTTAATTGTAAGTTAAATATACAAATCTTAATTGGTGGTAATAAAATGAATCGAATAAGAAATATTAAAAAATTCATAACCTTAATAACCTTGACAACTTTGTTTCTCGTATGCTTGTTTCCAACCATATCGAGTAAAGACATCACCACATTTGAGAACGATGGAGGTGTGCCTGACCTTGGATATGAGATAATTATTGGTGAGCAATCCGAGATCGGAGTTGAGGCCAAAGGTTATTTCACGATACCCGATCACCGCGGTGCGATCAAAAATGCAACCCTGAACATAGAATGTAGGCCAGATAAAAATGGTAATTATTTAACCGATCCAAGACTCGATATCGGTCTGGATGGTGATTATGAGTGGGAATTTAATGAAAAGGGCTATGGAAAAGCGGGAAACCAAAACGTGTTCTCCACTGGAATGGATAAGCGCGTTGTAATGACCGCACGTCATGGAGCCTCAAATTTTGACAAAAGTACATATATATTGTTACCAAAGGAGGCACAAGTTACAAATGCTTCAATGAAAATCAAAGGTGGCACCGGCACCTATGATGAGGATTGTTTTGTTGCCGTTGATTTCTATGGGTATAATATATATTATATCGGAAGTAATGGTGATGGTACTTTTAAAACACCAATTTCGTTTGATACAAATGTAGGACGTTATCATTACGGTGCAATATGCACGGCAGATTTTGATAATGACGGCGACCTTGATGTGATCGCCAGCAACGGCGGGTCAGGAGATATTTATTTTTATGAGAAAATAGGAGCAGGCGCTTCCTTTGCACCCAAGGTATCTGTTGGCAAAATATCAACTTCGTGGTATATGTATCATTTTGCAGCCGGTGATTTCACAAATGATGCTAACTACGATTTTATAGTCTCCGGGAGCAGTTCAACTATATATTTATTCAAGGGCGATGGTAAAGGTCAATTCACAATGACAACAATTTCTGCCACTGGTGGACCGTCACTGCCATGGGGTAAAGATGCTGCAGACATCAACAACGACGGCAACCTAGATTTTGTTTGTGGTCATCAATCTTCGGCAAACAGATATTCATTTTATTATTATCAAGGTAATGGCGATGGAACATTCCAAAATGCAGCTAAAATTAATTCCCCGAGCACATATTATACTTATAACATAATTACTGACGATTTCGATAATGACGGTAATGTGGATGTAATAACGGCATATTCCAGTGGTATGTATTATTTCAAAGGAAATGGAGATGGCACATTTGGACCTTCAACATATCTCATGAGTCCCGGAAGTTACCCAGGCGGTGATGCTTATGATTATGACGGTGACGGTAATGTTGACTTAATGATTACTCAGCGAGCAACGACTAGTACTGCAAAATACTATAAGGGAAATGGCAATTTTGGATTCGCTTATATATCCACACCTGGAAACATTGGTACATATACATGGAGCGGTAAAGCACCACCGCGTAAGCCGTTAGGTGGCTGTGAGAACCTTACTGTGGATATTGGCGATGATGGTGGTACTCCAGAGATGCAATTCGCAAATGAATTCTATATGGAAGAGACCATTTATTTTACAAATTCCTTGAACGCTTTGTTAGGTAATGCACGAAGCAGGGGTCTGGAAGTTGTCACCGATGAGTACGGCAACGAGATGTGCAAAATTCCATTGAGGTTCGGTTCCGATACGTTAGGTAGTGTACTGTTATTTGACCTGGATATTAAATATACATATATTGCAAAAGTAAACCTATTACCAGATGAGCGTTTCAACCTAACAACCGACCTGAACGATCTTTTACCGGTAAATAGTAACGTGACCAGTGAAACAGAGGTATATCTTGCTATGTATTCCAACACCCCCGGTAAAGTGATACTTTCGGGACTGCATATTGAATATAACGGCGCGCCCGAGTGTAAAGGCATATCGACGCAAAGTGTGGCCGAACACAGTGTAAAGAGGGTCTTGAACCTGACTAAACATTTTACTGACGATTACGATGTTGGAATTGACATGACTTATGGTGTCTACAAAAACGGCGACCCTGAACATGTGATGTTATCGATCACTGAAGATAATTGGTTGGAAGTTGACACCTCGGTAGTGCCGAACTGGCACGGCAGTACTTCAGCGATTGTTTGGTGTCGTGACACCGATGGCATCGAGACAAGGTCGAACGAGTTTAAACTGACAATAATGCCCGTGGATGACCCGCCTGAACCATACAATCCACTGCCCAACATAGAACTCAAAGAGAACGAAACAAAAACCCCCATCGATCTCGATGAGCCGAAAATGGAGTACTTTATTGATGTTGATAGTAATACATTATATTATCGTGCGATGTTGATATCACCGGAGGAGGACGGTGACCATGTGGAAGTTGAAGTATTGCCCGTTAGCAATAAATTGCGGGTGCGTTCTATTGGCACTTATAGACGGAACATCGGTGTTCGTGTATATTGCGATGATGACATCAGTCTATTAACCATGAGCATTAGCGAATTGGAGTCCTTTGTTACTAGTTATCAGACATTATTAATAAATATAACAACTGGCAGCAACACATTCCCGCCACAGTGGTTGGACATTCCGTTTTTCTCTATTCACGAAGATGAACCGAATGTGAACTATCTGAGACTTTCGGATTATGTCATTGATGAGGATGATATTTTAAACAATTTGAGTTTCAGCATACATTCGCTCACATATAGCGGTTATATCGACATTATAATCGACGAGGAAACAAGTTATCTCAGCATTTATCCGCGAGACGATTTTGATGGTACGGCCAAGGTGACCTTGGCGGTGACCGATGACGAGCAGAATCGCGACTTGACCACCGTGGATATCAAAATAATCCCTAATAATGACCAGCCGATCGTGAAGATATCCGAGCCAGGTAATGGCACCCAGGTACGAGGAGTGGTTGAGATAATCGGTTCAGCTTATGACCCGGAGGACGAGCTTTCAAAGGTGGAGATCGCAATAGGTGAAAGCGGTAGTTGGACGCCTGTTTCCGGTTTGAGCTATTGGACTTATGAATTTGACACAAACGAGTTTGATATAAGCCTGAATCGATTGTTGGTTAAGGTCCGAGCCGAGGATGAGTCTGGTAGCCAATCTTTATTGGATAAGATCTATCTACTGCTCAAAGCAACCAAGGAAGACACAGATGGCGACGGCGTACCCGATCTGTCGGATAAGTTCCCAACAAATCCGAGCGAGTGGTCTGACCGTGATGGTGACGGCTTGGGTGACAACCAGGACAAGTTCCCCAATGATGCAACGCAGTGGCTCGACACAGATGGCGATGGTTACGGTAATAACCTACATGGCAATCAAGAAGACAAATTTCCCTATGACCCAACACAGTGGCAGGACACGGACGGCGATGGGCATGGTGATAACGAATGGGGGAACAACGGCGATTTTTACCCGTATGACCCCGAGTTATCGCTGAAGAAAGACACAGAAAGCACAGGTACTAGCAAAAGTGATGACGCAAAAGCAGACCAATCTTATTTGAGTTTAATGATAATTTTGATCGTTATAGTTATTATTACGATCTTAATCATAATCAACTATATTGTTGTTAGAAAAAAGAACCGAAAAAATGAAAATTTAAATCAAATGAAAAAACAATAATTGATAGATCGATTGATCTGGAGGTAATTCAATGATAAGAACGAAAATTATATTGATACCTTGCATTATTATATGTGGATTATTAATAATTTCCCCAAATACGCTTTGTGATGAAATAACAAATTTTGGTTCTGAAGCCGACATAGAGTATATCTTGAAGATAGACCAAGACGAGGAGATCGGATTAGAAGCAACCGGGTACTTTACGATCGGAACTCATCGAGGCTTAGTTAAAGAGGCAAGCTTAAATATTGAGGGTAAAGCTGACAAGAACGGTAATTATCTTCGTAACCCAAAATTGGACATAGGGTTGGACGGCGACTTTGAATGGGAGTTTTCGGGTCAAGGTTATGGCGAAGCCGGGCACCAGACAGATTTTTCAACCGGCAGGTCCAGACGGTTAGTCATAACGGAAAATCGCGGTACTGAAAATTCTGATAACAGAACAGCAATTTTATTACCAAAAAATAGTCAAGTTACCAATGCCAGTATGAAGATCGAAGGCGGTATAGGACAATATAGAGAGGATCTGGTTGTTGGCATTGATTATTATGGCAGTGTCTTTTATATGAAGAGCAGTGGTGGAAGCTTCAGCAATGTTATGTTCTTCAAAGATATAACCAGTTTTTATACATACGGCGTTGGTCTGGGCGACTTCGATAATGATAATGACCTGGACCTCGTCTCTGGATCTAAATTGAGCTGGTCCGCACCAAATATCGATCTGTATCTATGGGAGAATCTGGGTGGAACCGGAATCCCGCCCTGGAATCTTAATGCAAAGCACATCGGAACTATTTCTGCATCGAGCTGGAATTATCTGATGGATATGGCCGTGGAAGATTTCGATAATGATGGCAACCTAGATTTCATAGGCACTGATTATGGTTCTTCATTCTATTTCTTTAAGGGCAATGGTGACCTAACCTTCACCAAATCATTGATCACAAGCTCGTACTCAGGCAGCCGGAGTTATGGTAAAGATGCTGCAGACTTTAATAATGATGGCAACATGGATCTCGTCAGCGGCAGCACCAGTGCAAATATATATTATTTCGAGGGCTTGGGCAACGGGAAATTCAAACCTGAGGTGCCTATACCTTCGGGTACGACCTGGGGATATCAGTATATGACCGTGGCAGGCGATTTTAATCATGATTATGCCTCGGATATCATTACAAAATACAATTATGCGGCAAATCTTATCAGGGGAAAAGGTGACGGTAGTTTCTATGAACCGGTATCGACAGGTATCACCGATAACGGATATTTTCCGGCCGATAATTATGATTTTAACTATGATGGAAAACTGGATCTAGTAGGTTGGTATCGAAGATCTTCATCGCCGTATACTTTTCATTACTACTATTACAAGGGCAATGGCGATGGCACTTTCCAAACCCCGGTTGATATTGGTAATGTCTTTGGCACTTATGTCTATTCGGTCGCAGCACCGCCGCGTATGCCGTTGGGCGGCTGCGTGAACCTGGGCGTGGACATCGGCGATGACGGCAGCACACCTGAGATCCAGTTCAATGAGGCATTCGTTTCTGAAAAGACGATCTATTTTAAGGACGAGTTAAATGCCTTGTTAAGTAGTGCCAACGCCCAAAGTCGAGGTGTTGAGCTAGTGACCGATGAGTATGGTAATGAGATGTGCAAAATACCACTCAGGTTTGAATCGGATACTCTTGGAAGTGTATTATTAACCGACCTGGATATCAAGTACACCTATACCGCCAAAGCCGAGCTATTGCCTGATGAGCGCTACAACCTCACCACCGACCTGAACGATCTTCTGCCTGTTGATAACAACAAATCCAGCGAGTTAAAAGTACATTTTGGCATATTTTCCGATACACCCGGTGTTGTGAAACTCTCTGATCTGAGCATCGAGTACAATGGCGCGCCCAAGTGTAAAGAGATCGATACACAAAATGTACCAGAGGATAATGTGGAGAAGTTCATGAACCTCACCAAATATTTCACAGACGATTACGACAGTGGTCTCGACATGAGCTATGGCATTTTCGAGAATGGTGATCCCGAGCACTTGGAATTCTATATAACTGACGATAAATGGCTTGGTGTTGACGCCACGGCTGTGCCGGACTGGCACGGTAGTGCTAATGTCAGGGTTTGGTGTCGCGACACGGAGGGCGTCGAGACACGGTCGAACGAGTTCAAATTGACAGTTGTACCTGTTAATGACCCGCCCGAGGCTTATAATCCTCTGCCCAATATCGATGTTCGCGAAAACACTACGAAAATTGCGATTGATCTTGATGATCCAAGATGGGAGTATTTCATAGATATGGACAGTAATACGCTTTATTTCCAGGCAATATTGGAAAATGTTGAAGAGCACGGCGACCAACTTAGTGTGGATATTGTGCCGGAGACCAATGATCTACGTGTGCACTCGATAGGTACATTCCAGCGTGGTATAAATGTACGTGTTTATTGTGATGACCACGCAAGCATATTAAGCAAAAGCACCAGCGAATTGGAATCAAGTGATATTGCATATCAAACGATATTGGTAAACGTAACGAGTGGTGGCAATTTTTTCCCACCGCAGTGGTTGGACATAACACTCGAGCCAATTCCCGAGGATATACCACAAAATGATTTATTACTGTTATCGAATTATGTTACAGACGCCGATGATGTTATTGGTAATTTGAGTTACAGCGTACATTCGCTCACATACAGCGGATACATCGACATTCTGATCGACGAGGAAACAAGTTATCTCAGCATCTATCCGCAAGACGATTTTGATAGTACGGCCAAGATGACCTTGGCGGTGACCGATGACGAGCATAATTCTGACTTGATCACCGTGGATATCAAAATAATCCCCAGTAATGACCGGCCTATCGTGAAGATATCCGAGCCTGGTAATGGCACCTGGGTACAAGGTGTGGTTGAGATAATCGGTTCGGCTTATGACCCGGAGGACGAGCTTTCGAATGTGGAGATCGCAATCGGGGATAGCGGTAGTTGGACGCCGGTGAATGGCTTAGGTTATTGGACCTATGATCTGGATCTAAGTATATTTACAAAATCACAGACGCAGTTAGTTGTAAAGGTCCGAGCCGAGGACGCCACGGGCAGTCAATCAATATCCGATAAAGTATATATCAACATCAAACATCCACAAGATGACACAGATGGTGATGGAGTACAAGATATAATGGACAAGTTCCCCTTAAACCCGAGCGAATGGGAGGACAGTGATGGTGACGGGTTCGGTGACAACCAGGACAAGTTTCCAGAGGATGTTACACAAGGGTTAGATACGGATTCTGATGGTTACGGAGATAACCCGCAGGGTAATCGAGAAGATAAATTTCCATATGACTCGACACAGTGGCAGGACACGGACGGTGATGGGCATGGTGATAATGATTGGGGGAACAATGGTGATTATTACCCGTACGACCCTGAAAAATGGCGGAAGGATGGTGCAGTTTCAACAGGATCTGGCTCTGATAAAGGATCGGGGACAAATGACTTTTATTCACTAACTCTTATTGGTTTAGTAATAACAATTATGCTGACCATACTAATATTGATTAATTATCTTGTTAAATCTAATAAGATCAAAAAAAAGATGAATGAAAAAAAATCATAAAACTCTTATATTACCATAAATAAAATACAGATCTGACCGCAAAACAGTTTCAGACCACATATTGACCCAATTGACCATAATAACGGTGATTAAATGAAAAAGATATTGTCAATCATACTCATATCTATCTTCCTTCTTAATTTAATTCTTCAACTGGGATCTTCGGATGTAGAGAGTAAATTCATAAGCAATCTGGGAAACCCAAATGATGGTGAAGATAGAATAATAGTTCTGGATGGTTCGGGCGAAACACTTCTGGATGGTACAACATATTTTAATGTACCCTTAGGCCAGGGTTATATTATTGATGCTCAGTTGAATGTGACTGTAATGGATAATAATAATAATTACCCATTGAACCCCACGATCAATGTAGGCATGGATCATGATATTGAATGGCAGTTCAAGGGTACGGGATATGGTGCAATGGGCAATCAGGAACATTTTGTAAGTGACAAAACCAAACACACCGTGGCTTTCACGAGCCCAACGGGCGGTTCGGACTATTCTGCAAATATTAAATTACCAAGTACAGCCAAAGTGACCAGTGCCGATATCTCTTTGAAGGGCAGGTTCAGTCAACCGGATTTTAACAAGTATGAATTTCCCCGAGATACGGGGTTTACCGGGGCCAAATTCGTAGAAATGGGAGATATAAATAATGATACCTGGCCAGATGCGATCATAACCTCAGATACACAAAATAAATTAGTTTGGTATGAAAACGACAAAACACCCACCGATACCGAGTGGGTGCGCCATGAGATAACGGGAACATTGAGCAGGGCCTGGACGGTGGCAGTGGCGGACATGGATGGAGATACCGATCAGGATGTAGTAGCAACGAGCAACGACCCCAGCACGGCAAATAATTATGGCATTTTCTGGTATGAGAATGTCAATACCACAAACAGCACCGAACCCGGTAACGGCAGTGCATGGACTGCACATAGGATAGATACGAAGACCAATTATATTCGTTCGCCTCAGAGTATTCAAATTGCAGACCTGGATAACGACGGTGATAACGATCTGGTTGTGGGTTCAAATGATTTCAATCATGGAGGGGTGTATTGGTTCGAGAACAAGGATGGAAAAGGCACATCGTGGAATAACTATACGATCTATCACGAGTCGTTACAAGATTGCCGCGTCACCGATATAAGTGTAGGAAAGATCAATAATTCGGCAGGAGATCTTTTTGATGTTGTGGCAGTATTATACGGCCAAGGTTATGCGGTTTGGTTCGAGAACGACGGTGATCCGATCAATACCGCCGGTACCTGGCCTAGGCACAACATCTATTTCCGATCCAATCCGTCTCAGATCGAAATTGGTGATATGAACCTTGATGGCAAAAACGATGTGGTTGTGGGTTATTCTCAATCATCAGGTATTTATTGGTATAAGGCGCCGGCAGATGTGAAAACTGCCACATCGTGGAATACTAATTACCGTATAAGCTGGAATTGGATTGTTACAAACCTTAAGGTTGCAAAAATTAATAATGATAATTATTTAGATGTAATAAGTACAGCTGATAGCTGGAGCACCGTATATTTTTTTAAGAATAATAACCCGTCAGGTACCAGTTTCTCACAATATTCAATAGACTTCAATTGTATTGATGCTACCGGTATTGCTGTTACTAATGTTGATAAGGATTCAGCTGGTCGTGACATTATAATAACTGGTGACTCGAGTCCTATAATAAATTGGTATAAAAATGGTGGAGGATTATTTCCGTCTTGGCAAACATACCCAATTGAAGAACTTACATTATATCGCCCGCAGGGTATCTTCAGTGCAGACATAGATAGTGACGGTGATAATGATACTATAATCACCGGCAACGGCGGTGGAGATCTGGTCTGGTACGAGGCGCCGAATGACCCCACGAACATTTCTGCCTGGGTGCCACATGTGATCGAGAACAATCTTGCAGCGATCTTCGAACTATTCGTCGAGGATATAAACGGTGATGGCAGACCGGATGTGGCCGTTACCGCACAAAACCCCAGCAATAAGGTGGTCTGGTATGAATGCCCGGCCTCGCCCGAACTGGTTTTCGATAATTGGAACATGATCGAAGTGGATCCATATCTATTTTATGCCTGGGGCATACATATCGCAGATATCGATGACGATGGTGATAATGATATAGTCGCAACGGGCAGATCTTCCAATGACATTACCTGGTATCGAAACAATGATGTAACGTCTGGGGGCACCGGCAACGGCTTATCATGGAATAAATATTACATAGATAACAATTTCAATTACCCCACGGGAGTATGGGTCGAAGATATGGATGGAGATACCGACCTGGATGTTGTAACTGCCTGCGGTTCCTGGAGCTCTGGTACGGGAGTGGTTTGGTACGAGGCGCCCGCCGACCCCACCGGCAGCTGGACCAAGCATACGATCGACACTTCGCCAAGTTATGTGTACGATGTACATGTAGCCGATATCGACCGGGACGGTCACCCCGATGTGGTGATCGCACCCAACAGGCAGACCTTCCTGCGCTGGTACGAGGCGCCCGATAACCCGGGGTCGGGTGGTAAATGGCAGGGGCATGATATATGGAAAAGCTCAAGTCCATGGAGTTACCTAAGTGCGCATAATTTGTGGGTAGATGATATTGGCAACGACGGTTACCTGGATATTGTAGTTGGTGTAGACGACTGGAACTGGCATAATGTTTGGTGGTTCGAGGCGCCCGATGAACCGACCCTGGCGGGTCAATGGCCAAGATATACGGTAGATTTTCTTTCAAATCCGCGCGGTGTGTTCATTGCCGATATTGACGGTGATAACATTCAAGATATAATGTCAGCAGACTGGGGAGCAAATCTGGTTACATGGCACAAGGTTAATATTGAATATCCTTCAGAAGTCACATTAAAGATCGATTCAAACGAGATCATGGATGTTGAAGGCGTCTTGGATCTCAACCCAAAGGAATCGAACGATTTTGCCGCGGCGGTGAATGCATACTTGGCATCCCATCAGGAAAATCCAATAAAAGATGATTATGGCAACGGGTTCATTGATGTCAGGATCACAACCACTGCCCAAACGGCCGGACGCATCACACTCGAGGATGTAGATATACTCTATGATTATACCGCGGCCGTACGGATCGCACCCGATGATGCAAACCTGGCCAGTGAGATCACCGACCTGGTCCCGTCCGGTAAAAACGGCACCCATAGGATCTATGTGGGTTTCACTTCCGAAACGAAATGCAAAGTTAAATTGTCCGATCTATCGCTGGAATATAACGGCGCCCCTGAATGTATTGGCATCCCCGACCGCAGTATAGAAGAGGATTTGAGTGTGGCTGATCTTTACGACTTCCGTGAGTTCTTCAACGACGATTATTTAGAACCTGGCGAGCTGGAATATGAATTAGTACAGTGGACAAATTCCGATTATATCGATATGGACATTAAAAATAGTTATTACCTCAGTGTCGATTGTAAAAAAGCACCGAATACCAACTGGTTTGGAGAGTCCGAGGTTGTGATATCTGTCAAAGATACTTACCAGGGCGATGAGATCGTTATAGATTCCAATACATTCATCGTACAAGTATTACCTGTTGACGATACACCGTTCATAAAGAACAGGTTACAGGATGTAAAACTCCTGATGAACACCACAAATACCAATTTCGATCTTGACCGAACGAGAAAGCCGTTCTTTGGCGATATTGACAGTAATATGCTATATTATGACTTTCATGTCAAGGGTGAATATAAAGATCATGTTACCGTGAATCTATCCACGGAGATGGTTCTGGAGATCTCGGCGGTTGGTGGTGCATGTAAGAACATCACGGTCACGGTATACTGTGATGACGAGCCGTTCACCAAGGCAGACCTGGATAAGATCGAAGTATTTCAGGAGTTCCAGGTCGAGGTTCTTGAAATTATTGATGAGAACTTGCTGCAAAGACCACGCTGGAGGCAAATACCGGATTGTATACTGGAAGAAGACCATCCCGGGTTGAATAATTGGATCTCCCTGCCAAATTTCGTGGATGATTACGACGATGATCCCAAGACTCTGGAATATTCCATTATTTCGATATCGAACAATGGTCATATCGAGGTGTGGACCGATCTTGAAGATCATATAGATATTATACCTTTTGCGAACTTTGATGGTATTTCCGAGGTTGTATTGAAGGCCACCGATGATTCCGGCAACTATGGTTATGGAAAATTCGAGATCAAGATGGAGCCGGTGAACGACCGGCCCGAGATCGAATTCCTCATTCCGATGACTGGAGCGAAGGTATCAAAACTGGTTGAGATCAGGGGTTATGCAGAGGATATCGAGGGTGCGGATGTGGAAGTACAGCTTCAACTAGGGAGCAGTACACCAAGCAACAGCAACCCCTGGATCGACATTGATGTTCTTGACGGGCAGTGGTCATATATATTTGATACGACCGCATACACTGAACGCACGAATGAATTGTTGAGTGTTAGAGCCTTCGACGGCGAGTTGTATTCCGAAAATGTGTCGATCAATATCATAATCGATAACACACGCAAGGACAGTGACGGTGACCGCTGGCCAGACATTAATGACCAGTTCCCACTCGATCCAAAAGAATGGGTGGACTCGGACAATGATGGTGTGGGCGACAATGCTGATCCATTTCCGGATGAGCCCACACAGTGGTCCGATCTGGATTCCGACGGGTTCGGCGATAACCCAACGGGCAAAGGTTACGATCTATTCCCGTATGATCCAACCCAGCAAAAGGACAGGGATCTTGACGGTTACGGCGACAACCCGGATGGCAACAACCCCGATCATTATCCCTACGATCCGGATTATCATGGAGAAGGAACTAAAGAATCCGAAGAATCCCAAAATGTTTTTTCTACTATGGCAGAAAATCCATTATTACCATTTATATTAATTGTGATTATTTTGCTCATTATCAACACGTACTTATTTACTTATCTATTTCTGGCGCGATCAGGTAAATTAGCTGCGCGTCGAGCCGCAAAGGCGGAAAAAGCTAAAGAAAAAGAGAAAGAGGCACAGGCAAAGCTGATTGCGGCTAAAGAGGCAGCTGCAAAAGGTAGAGGTGAAGATAAAGCAAAAGACAGGGAACCGGATAAGTTCAAACGCACCAGTTCATTACCTGTAATGAAACCAATAGTCTTTTCTTCCGCAATGGCCGGACCAGATCCTAGTTTAGGTGTGGTTCCAGTTAGGTCCGAGACGAAACAAAGCCCGGGTTTTAATACCAACGGTAGTACATCTACAGGCACAAGCCAACCGCCGTTCATGCCGTTCATGATGCCGCCAGGTCCTGGGGTTGGGATGGTACGGCACATCATGCCAATAAGGCCCGGGCAAGGGCCAATGCATATACCTATGCAATTCAAACCAAAACCAAGGCTGCCGCCGGCGAAAAAAGTTTAATATTGCGATTAATTACTAGAATGTTCTATATTTCAATTTTTTATTAGGATATTCTACATTTCGATTAATTACTAGGATGTTGTACATTTCAATTAATTACTAAGATGTTGGACATTACAATTCATTATTAAGATGTTTGATTTGTTTTTTCTATACTGTTGGTGCATCCAATAATATCAACGACATATAGAACATCCTGTCATATCAACGATATATACAACAGTCAAACATCTATATTTATATAACATAAACCACGTATAATATATCATGACGTATAATAAGCCAGACAATTTGAAACGTGAACTGAGATCGAACAACTATTTGGTGGTTGATATCGAGGTCGTCCCGGAGAAATTCGAAGTTTCGGAAATAAGAGAATATCTCATGGATAAAAAATTTCCCAGAAAGATCCATCCAATGTTTTCAAGAGTCATTATGATTGGTTTCAAATTGGCAGATAATAAGAGTGAATTATTATTTATGAAAGATGAAACCGAATTGTTGACGCGTTTTTGGACCATGATCGAAAAAGTGCATCCCGATACGATCATAACTTTTAATGGCTATAACTTTGATATTCCATTCATCATAACGCGCTCTCATATTAAAGGGGTCAGGCCCACCATGGGTATCAATCAAACCAGGTGGAAGATGGATAATTCGAACCATTTCGACTGTATGCAACTTCTATCTGCTAACCAGACATTCCTCAATGTTGCTTTGGATATTGCCTGCAGGGTATTTGAGATACCCATACCAGATGGCCGGTTCTATGGCGAAGAAGTGCCTAAATTGTACGATAGCGGTGATCTGGATGCTATCAAGAAACACTGTCGCCAGGATCTGGAACTGACCGAGCAGTTGTACTTGAAGTTGATGAGATAATTTGATGGGTTGTTGATTGACAGTAGCCGTGATGAGTTATTGATATATAGTGGCCGTGATGAGGTATTGATTGACAGATGCCGGGATGGATTGTTGATTGACAGATGCCTTGATTTTATGTCGGTTTACAGATGCCTGGATGAATTAGCGATTGAACGAAACGTAGTTGTGATAGTAAATCAACGAATCTTCCTAGCATTAATTCATTTCGGTATCTACTCAGCACCAACCCAGCACGGCATCTATTCAGCATCAACCCATCCAGGTATCTGTTCAGCATCAATTCAGCAAATTATCCTACATTCACCATTTTTTTATCCTACAAAAATTAAGAGAATATCCCATATAATTAACTAATGACCCCAGTTTGAATTGCCAGATCTTCCGCAGCTTCGTAAGTAAGCCCGCCGCTCATAATAGAATATCTCTCGGGCCGTATAGTATGAGTAATGGTCAAGGCCTCAACGATCAGGCTCTCTTCGATCTTCAGGGCCTTTGCCGTGACTGGGACCTTGATCTTCTCAAGTGCACTACGAATCCCGGACCAATCGCCGCCATGAAGATACATCATCAAAATGGTTCCCACTGCACACTGTTCGCCATGCAGCGCCGGTTTGGGTGCGAGGCGTTCCAAGGCATGGGAGAACATGTGCTCGCTGCCGCTTGCAGGCCTGGATGAACCCGCAATGCACATCGCAACACCCGAGGACACCAGCGCTTTTGCCACCAACCAGCTGGATTCTTCCAGGCGTGGTTTGATCATACCGGCGCTTTTCAAAAGAACCTTTGCCGTTAATTCGGATAACATTGCTGCCGAACTGCTGAAGTATTCGTTCCTGAATTTTTTCGCCATATCCCAATCTTTGACCGCTGTTAGATTCGAGATCACATCGCCGCATCCGGCTGCGAGCAGTCTGTACGGTGACTTTGCAATGATCTTGGTATCGGCCACTACGGCAAACGGAGAGTGTGTTTTACTGGATATCTTATGTTTCTTGTTACGAATCGAAGCCTGCCCGGACACTATACCATCATGTGAAGCGGCTGTTGGTACACTTATAAACGGCTTTTTTGTCTCAAATGATGCAAGTTTAGCCATGTCAATGGGTCTACCGCCGCCAACACCTAGTACGAATTTCGCTTTGATCTCCAGGATCTCCTGTTTAACTTTTTCCATGTTTATTAGATCGGCCTCGTCGATCGTGACCTGGTGTGCGTCATAGTTTTCAGACACTAACAATTTCTCAACACGGTTACCAGCGATGCGTTTTGTTGTCTTATCCACCACGATCAACGCGGGCCCACGGAAGTGCAATGCTCTGCTGATCTCACCGATATCGTTCAAAACATCATGGCCAATGGCCACATGCCTGGGTAACTCCATTGATTTGGATTTATCGATAAATTGTGTGGATGGATGTTTTTTTACCAATTTCAAACCTCGACCATGTACAATTTGATTTCCTAAAACAATGTAATAACTATAAAAAAATTGCTATAAAAAAATTTAAGTACAGGAAATTTGTATTAGGGTAACTCCATATAGTTTAAGTGGTTAAATTATATTAAATGTGGAGATCATCCAATGACCGGTATTAAACCATCCAACATATTGAACAATAGTTTACATAAACGTGTAATAGTTGAACTCAGGTATAACCGCAGTTATAACGGGATCCTGGATGGTTTCGATCCACACATGAACTTGGTATTAAAGGATGTTGAAGAATTCGATGTTAATGGTCTTAAACGTAAACTTAATACCACTATAGTTCGTGGTGATAATGTTATATTTATCTCACCATGAAATTTAAAGATTGAATCAAGGAGGGTACTAGTATGACCAAAGGAACCACCTCCATGGGTAAAAGGAATAAACAAACACATATTACTTGCCGCCGATGTGGCAAACATTCATACCACATAAGAAAAAAACAATGTGCAAGTTGTGGTTTTGGCTCTACAGCAAAAATAAGAAGTTATAGATGGTCAAAAACGCACTAGATCAAATATTATATGATAAATCGCACGTGAATGGGGAATTTAGCGATTAATTACTATAATGTTGGACGTATCGCTTGATTATTAGGATGTTGAACGTTACGCTTATTTGTTAAGATGTTGGATATTTCGATTAATTACTGGGATGTTGGACGTTACAAATCATTGTTAGGATGTTTGATTTATTTACGTTAAATCATTTATGCATCCCGCTATCTCAGCGTTAAATAGAACATTCTGTTATCCCAGCGCTATATGGAACATCCTGATATCTCAACGACATATACAACATCCTGTTATCTCTTCGACATGTACAACATCCTGATATTCCATCATGAAAACCTTAATATTCAATAATTAGATATCGATTTACAGACATGGGCCGGTAGATCAGCTGGAAGATCGCCACCTTGGCATGGTGGAGGCCACGGGTTCAAATCCCGTCCGGTCCATAATTATTTTATTATCAGGTTTTTATTGATATATTTTGGGATTTGAACCCTAAATAAAATAGGATAAATTGAAGTTATAGCCCTATTTTATTTTGAGCTTGGAATTCTTATTATTAATCATTGATATAAACCAGAATTCCAACCCCCACGGGAAAAATTCCCATTTAAATAAATAATAAGTTGTTGGAATTTTTAACAATGGAAACAATACGGGATTTGAACCCTAAATAAAATAGGATATATTGATATTGGGACCCTATTTTATTTTGAGTTTTGAATTCTTACAATTGATTATTGATCTTAATCAGTCGAGTAGCGCAGGGGAGTTTCACCCCCACGCTCTCACAGAACCGGACGTGAACCTCTCGATTCATCCGGCTCTTATTGCCCTGCCTTTTCTTAGGTATTAGCCCAAAATGGTTTGTCTTATTAACCGGGTCCTCC
>JAEHCK010000004.1 GCA_020696345.1 Thermoplasmata archaeon
ACATTGGAATCGCTTCCAATACTAGGTGTTTGCTACATGGCTTTCTGGTTTTACCATGACAGGACTTTCACCTGTAAGCACTTGTAGGCTTAGCTGGGCACACTGTGAGGTTTGAGTACACTACAATTTTTTTCTAAGATCAATCGTTTGAGGTGTGAGGAGACCGTTACCTTTTTGCGAAGTAGATGAGACCGAAGGTCCGAGGTAAACGGTTACTGAGCAGGCTTACCCCGAGTTTTGGGATGACCGTAAAACTTTTTGCGAGGGGTAAGCTAGCGCAGGTAACCGCCAAAAAGTTTCCGTCCTCTTCCCTCTTTCCTGTCACCTATCTCCAATTATCTACCACCTATCACCTAATTTTGATCTACACATCAACATAATTTTCCTCTCACCTCAAGCGAACGAATGAAATTCGTGAGCGTACTCTCACCTCACACCTTTAACACCACTGACCAGCAGACCAACAGACTGGTTTGGTAGAAGAACCTATTCATCTTACCCTGATATTTCGATCATTGAGAATATTGTTCTACTATCTGTTTTTTTTCATGTTCTACCATAAGATCGATCACTTCTTCTTGACTGAGTATATTTTCTAAAGTCTTAATACCCCGTTTACGTTTAAACCATGCAAATTTCTTTATCAGATCTTTCCGCCCCTTGGAACTTAAGAATATTCCGTTTTCCGTACTCATAAGGCTGGACCCCTGATCGAGCTCCTTACCTGTCTCGAGTTCCTTAATGTATCCATTTCGTAATGCACTCGAATAGACCTTCTGGCCAAGCTCATTTCTTATTACAACTGTTGAATATCCTTCGGGTGAGCCTATGCCGCCCACGGAAATATCGGCAAAATCATTGGCATAATCTGTGCACGCAAAACACGCTGGCCGAGCGACTTTCTCAAGTTCTGATAACGGAATATGCCGTACTTCTCCGGAATTAGTGGTAATTATGAAATCCTCTTTCAAATTGATCTTTTTAATTTCGTTTATACCCAAACCCAGAGTTTCTTCAACTTCCTGTATTTTGTCAGGTCCAAACGAAAAGTTCTCTAAACAGAATAAACCAATTACATATTTGACAACGTGAGCTGGCATCACACCAAGATACTGCATCTTCCTAATGGTATGCACCTGACATGGTGTGCCAACCACCGCGATCTTCAGCATGTCCAAATTTTTTATTTCACGGAGGGCAAACATAGTTTGTGAATAAGTTGTAAAGTTTCCCAACTCCTCAATATTAGATCTTCCTATGAACCTTGAGCCCGCAGCGGAAATTATTTTTTCCTTTGTAGTTGCAATGATCGGCTTACGACCAAATGGCCCATCACTTACACTTACGATCGCCCCGTCGATCAATTTATGTTCAAGTAGATACACAAGTATCGAAGTTACAACACCACCATCCGAACAAACGTTCTTGATATCCTGCTCGGTGGTTGTTGCTGAAATGATATGTTTATACGAACCTATAGGCGGCTCCCAGTTATATTTTGATTGTATCTCCTCATCCAGAATGTTGATCTGCGGGCAGATCAAGAAACATATCCCGCATTCCAAGCAATTGTTTTCATCCAAATAATGTGGTTTACCATCTGCACCCATCTCGATCGCCACAAGGTCACCGGCAAAACAGAAAGATACACAACCTCCACATTGACCACAAATGCCAGGCTCATGAACTTGACGGATCAAATCCTTAAAGGTTTTTGCGACGCCTTTATCTCCTTCGGGTCCCGAGTTATCGGAAAAAGTAAACCCCCCTTTCTAATTATATGGACCTCAAAGGATAAAATATTTGTGTAAATATTCATTTATATTACAAGTTAATAACAATTTATTTATATCATTTTGCAATCCATAAGCGTGTGAGTCTTATGCATAAGATTGTAAATAAAAAGCGATTAACTGATGATATTACGCTAATGGAAGTTGAGGCGCCACTTATTGCCAAAAAGATCCTACCCGGCCAATTCATCGTGCTGCGTCTTACCGAAAATGGTGAACGAATACCGCTTACGATGTTCGATTTTGACAGTAAGAAGGGGACGGTGACCTTTGTATTCATGAAGGTTGGTAAATCGACATATGAACTTGATATGTTTGAAGAAGGTGACAGCCTTCAAGATGTGATCGGTCCCATGGGCCATGCGGTGGAGATAAAAAAACATGGTACCGTGGTATGTGTGGGCGGCGGTGTGGGCACCCCTGAGGTATTACCGGTTGCCAATGCATTACGTGAGGCTGGCAATAAAGTAATAATAATTGCAGGGTACAGAACGAAGAATCTGGTGATTTTGGAGGATCTATTAGGTGCGTTCAGTGATGATCTTCGTATCTGCACGGACGATGGCAGCTATTGCATTAAAGGGTTCACCACCACATTATTAAAGGAACTGATCGACAGCGGAGAAAAGATCGATCTTGTTCACACCGTAGGTCCGGTGATCATGATGAAACTCATCTGTGATATCACACGGCCGCTCGGAATAAAGACCATGGTCAGCCTGAACCCCATTATGCTCGATGCAACGGGCATGTGTGGGTCATGCAGGGTGAATGTAGGTGGTCAGATGCAACTTGCGTGCGTGGACGGGCCCGAGTTTGACGGACACGAAGTGGATTTTGATGATCTGATGAATAGATTAACGATGTTCAAAGCCGAAGAGCAGGAAGCACTTGAGCGGTACAAGCTGGCACACCCAGAGGCATTCGACACTGATAAGGGGGGAGCATAATGGCCCCCGACGAAAATAAGTGCGCTAAAAAGGGGAAGATCCAGATCCCGGTTCCCGAACGTCCGCCAGAAGTGCGGAATAAAGATTTCAAAGAGGTTTCGTTAGGGTATGATGAAAATGCAGTGGTCGCAGAAGCAAAACGATGTTTACTATGCAAAAAGAACCCTTGCATGGACGGCTGCCCGGTGAACATTGATATTGCACGATTTATTGTAAAGGTTGCCGAGAAAGATTATATCGGCGCATTTGATGTGATAAAAGAGGAAAATTGTTTACCGGCAATAACTGGTCGTGTCTGTCCACAGGAGGTACAGTGTGAGGAAAGATGCACGCGCGGTAAAAAAGGCGATGCGATCAATATTGGCAAACTCGAGCGTTTTGTGTCGGATTATGCACGGTTGAACGATCTCGAATCAGTGCCGGTTGTTAAACACAAACTCAAACAGAGAATTGCAATTATTGGTTCGGGTCCAAGCAGTGTTACATGTGCGGTAGATCTTGCAAAATTGGGTTATTCGGTGACAATTTTTGAAGCACTGCATGATGCTGGTGGTGTTCTTAAATACGGTATACCCGAGTTTCGGCTGCCGAACGATGTGATCGACCATGAACTTGAATATTTGAAGAAATTAGGGGTTGAGATCAAAGTCAATTGTATAATCGGAAAAACATTGGAGTTTAAAGATCTCCAAAATGAGTATGACGCTATTTATGCAGGCACAGGTGCGGGGTCGCCGAATTTTCTCAAGATCGAAGGTGAGAACCTGAACGGGATATATTCGGCAAATGAGTTTCTCACACGGATCAATCTTTTAAAGGCGTATCTTTTTCCCAAGTATGATACCCCAGTCAAGGTGGGCAAGCACACCGCAGTGTTTGGTGCAGGTAATGTTGCGATGGATTCTGCCAGATGTGCAAAACGTTTGGGCAGCGATGCTCATATTCTTTACCGAAGAACCGATGCTGAAGCGCCTGCACGTAACGAAGAGATCGAGCATGCGAAAGAGGAAGGTGTACAATTTCATTTTCTGATCGCCCCTACAAAGTTCATTGGTGAGGACGGCTGGTTAAAAGCTATCGAGGTGCTTGATATGGAACTCGGCGAACCCGATAGTTCTGGCCGCAGACGACCAGTACCCATCAAGGGCTCTGAACATGTGCTGGAGTTTGAAACCGCCGTGGTTGCAATAGGTCAAAGACCCAATAAAATATTTTACACCAATGTTGATGGTTTGGAAGTCACACCATGGGGTGGGATCATAGTAGATGATAACCAAATGTCTTCGGTGGATGGATTGTTTGCCGGCGGTGACGCGGTCACAGGTGCAGCAACCGTGATCTCTGCCATGGGCGCAGGCCGGAAGGCTGCCAAGGGAATGCATCAATATTTGCAGAAAAAGTGATGATAGGTAGGGCTGATCCCAATTTTGACTTGTGGTTTAACACTACTTTGTTAGTTGAAAAATTTAATGAATTATGGATGGTCGACTGGTCAGCTAGTCGATCAGTCAGTTAGTCACCTGGTCGACCGGTAGACTGATAGACCAGCAGACTGATAGACCGGTGGACTATCTCTCATCACCACTCATTACTTTCTGGATACTAAACCATTAACCCATGAAGTAGTATTAAGCAACCATCAATAGATCTATTTATTGTGGATTTCACCAGCTTTTTTCAGTGCGTATCTAACACCTATAGGACCTATGATCTCAAAAATTATAGTCGTAAGCGTGATAATGGTAATAATAAGTGCACCCAAGTATGCCATATCAGAATACGCAGAAAGTTCATTGTTTGCAAGTATAGCCAAACCTATCGCCACACCGGCCTGGGATAGTAATGCGAACCCGAGATATTTTTCAATGGTGGGTGGTGCGTGCAAAGCTTTTCCCGCAAGAACGGCACCGGCAAGTTTACCCAAGATCCGGTAGACAATGTAAACGATAATAATTACAACCGTACTCATAATACCAAATTCAATGAGAGAGTTGAATTGTAAACTCAATTCCAAACCTGCGATCGCAAAAAATACCACATAAATTGGTGGCAGTATGGTCTCGATGTTCGTATGAGTGGTCCTCCCAACTCGCGGGGCCATATTAATAAATATTATGCCTAGTATCATGCAGGCCAAAATGGCAGATGCATGTATTATTTCACAGATCCCGATACACATGAAAATAAAACTCAACCCGATTATGAAGACATCTTCACTATGTCTAATTCGCTTGCCAAGAAACGCCAACCCCACACCAAATATCGATCCAATTAGAATTGCCCCACCAAGCTCCACCATTGGAAGATAGAATAATTCATGCAAAGGAAGTTTATCACCCAGTAAAAACTTGACGATCGCTAAAACAAATACAAAATATATTATTCCTATACCATCATCGATCCCAACTATTGCCACCGTCATTTGCGATAATTTACCACGGCCACCCGATAGATGAATAGCAGCTATGGTACCTGCGGGTGCGGTTGCAAGACCGATCACTCCCAAGATCAGGCTTAGGCTTAGATTATCTGTAAGGAGATACACGCCAAGAAATACTATCCCAAACGTAACGGTAGATTGAACAATTGCTATTCCAATAGCCATTTTGCCGAAGCGTCTAAGAAATCCTTTTGTAAAGCCCACGCCGATGATAAATCCCACCAGTCCCAAAGTCGCATCTATGATCAAATTCATAGTGCTCGAGGCCAAATTCTCTTCCATAATTATATTCATCATCGGCCCAAGAATTATTCCGGCGATTATATACCCGACGATCGCAGTTAATCTCATCCAATTTGTGGCTTTCCCTAAAATGAAACCTAAGAATAGTGCAATTCCTATGTAAAGTAAAAGATTTGTAGGTATCATAAATTTTTTCGACCTGAGTTAATTTTTATATCTTTATTATTTACAATAACGATCAAATTAATTTTAAAAAATTAATGATAGAAAACGTTGATTTGGTTAATAAGACAAACTAAATTACGATTTTTCGGACCCTGCCGCTTCACACTTTTCCGTGCCACAAATTTCACAAAACGGTTTTACGGCACTATAAAACTCTTTTATTAATTGATGAATGGTAACTTCACTTATTATCTCATTTTCAGCAGATTTAACCACGGGTATTCTTCGAATACCGTGTGCTTCCATCTCTTGTAATATTTCTCCTACCTTATCATTTGGTGTGCATGTGATCGGGTCATGAGACATAATATGCTCTGCCACTTCAAATAACGCCAGCCCCAAACCCCTACGCGAAGGTACACCGAAAAATCTATGTTTTTTAATTGGCCTGAGCGCGTGTAATATATCATGTTCGGTGATGAGCCCTATTACTTCATTGTTATCAAGGTTGTCAACTACCCATAAATGATCATTTGTGCACAGCATTGCAAGGACATCCAAGATCTCAGCATCTTTAATTATTATAGGGATATCCCAGGATCGCTTTTTCATCACATCTTTTATCTTTAGATCAAAAAATTCATTGGTATGATGGAGATATTTTTTAGCCTTGTTTTCAAATTCTTCATCTCGAGACATGAGGTTACGTATATAATATGGGAATAATTAAAATTTGTGCTATAATCGTGATGAATTGATGTTGAGCAGATACCGTGCTGGGTTTATGCTGAACAGATACCGTGCTGGGTTGATGCTGAACAGATACCTGGCGGGGTTGGTGCTGAACAGATACCTGACGGGGTTGATGCTGGGAAGATGCCGTGCCGGGTTGATGCTGAACAGATACCGTGATGGGTTGATGCTGAACAGATGCCGGATTGTGTTGATGTTGAATAGAAACCGGCTTCTGCCAATCAACAATTAATCCAGGCATCTGTCAAGCAATAACCCATCACTGCCACTGTCAAGCAATAAATAATCATGGCTACTGTTCTACAACAAGTCTACCCTGCCACAGTCAAACAATAAAGGATCTGTACATCTTCATTAACTTATTTAATTATCTTTGAATAGACATTTTCAAGATCGTCAACGATCTTTGTAATATTAAACTTGGTTTCGACCTTTTTTCGACCCATACTACCCATCCTCTCGCATAACTGAGGGTTGGATAACAGTTTTTTTATCTTTTCAGCCATTCGTTCTATGTCCATTGGTGGTGTTAGAAATCCCTCCTTGCCGTCCGTTATCACCTCGCGCACACCAGGGATGTCCGAGACTATCACAGGTTTACCGGTTGCCATGGCCTCCAGACCAACGATGCCAAATGCCTCCAGCCGTGTTAATGACGGAAGTACGAACACATCACAGGCAGCATAGTATTCTGCCAATTCTTCTGAAGGAACTTTACCTACAAGGATGACCTTGTCCTCCAATTTTAAGGTTTGTATATAATTTTTCACCACATCCTCGAAATCACCTGTTCCGATGATAAGGAACTTTGTATCGTCCCCAAAGAACTTTGCTGCGCTGACAAAATATTCTATACCTTTATGAAATTTTATCCTACCAACGAACAAAACCACCTTTTTACCTTCCATATCATGCCGTTTTTTTATTTTCGAACCATCAATATCGGGATGGAAATCTTTTATATTAACCGCGTTTGGGATCACGATGGGTTTGAAATGCCAAACAGAACGCGACGTTGCCGCGTAAGTATTTGTGGTCACTATGATCTTATCGGTAAATAGTAGTGAATAATGTCCGAACGTTCGTCGGTAGAAACCTGCAATAAACTTATTTAAAAAATTAGGCAGCTCCAGATCACAATGATAGGTCAACACAAGCGGGATCTTTGTCTTGTTCCGGGCGCGTGCCGAGAAGAATTCTACAAATGGTGGCGGTATGTGGGTATGAACAACATCACAGTGGGTTTTTAATAGCTCTTGTCTGAGTTTTGGCATCAATGGTGTTGAGAATATATTCAAGATCGGTTTGATCCGATGAACCGAGATCCCGTCAATATCTTGATGTTTTGGAAGACTAGTATCGTATTGTGACGTATAGACCTTCACCTCATGACCGCGTCTAATAAACTCACGCGAGATCTCCAGAACATGTGATTCTACACCGCCGATATGCGGCTGAAAATATGGCGCTACCTGGACGATTTTCATGACAACACTCGTTTTGAAATTTATTGTTAAATGTATTATTGGTTTATCAATATTATTGTAGTTCGATTGATTTAGCCAATTATTAATGATGTATTATCCCCGAGTTTTACTACATACGAAATTAATTCGGTAACTATTTAGTTAGGCATTTGGGATGTGGAATGTGGGAGGTGGGTTGATAATTTAACGATAAAACCCTAATCCCACAAGTGATTTGAATCGTTATTGATTTGTAACGTACACATCCCCCATCCCTTAATTAGCATCATTCAACTTGAACTTTTCATTTTTACTTAAATTATCAGTAAACCTTAATTAATGTTCAATAAATGATCGAATTTGGTGCAATAGCACCGCTGGCAATTGCCCCGGGACCCAATTGAGAGTTTTCGCCAATTACTGTTCCAATATTAATAACACTATTTACCCCTGTTTTTACATGATCGCCCATGATCACACCCAATTTACGTCTATTGGTCTCCACACGCTCGCCTTTAACGAAGGTATATATATTTTTATTATCAAGTCGTAAATTGGCAACTTTAGTACCTGAGCCTAGGTTGCAATGCTCACCTAGTATACTATCACCCACATAACTATGATGTGGTACATTTGTATTGCTCATTATTATACTATTTTTAACCTCAACAGCATTACCGATCTTACAATTGTTGCCAATTGAGGTATTACCCCGGATCAGGCAGTTTGGACCGATCACGCAATCCTTACCAATTATCACGGGACCGATTATATACGACCCGTTACGTATCACAGTGCCCTTGCCCACACGAACCACGCCTTCTAAGGTGGTAAATTTTTGAATTGTACCTTCATTCTTTGTCGTGGTGGTTTTCATCAAGATCTCGTTAGCATTCAATAGGTGCCAGGGCATACTTATATCTAACCATTGGTCTTTGAGTTCATATACAAATACAGGGTGTGACATCTTAGTTATCATGATCTCGATCGCATCCGTGATCTCATATTCACCACGAACCGATAATGGTGTTTTATCAACTGCATCGAATATCTTTTCATCGAATAGATATAAACCAGCATTGATCAAATTGCCAATATTGGTCTTTGGTTTTTCAATTATATGTTTTACTTTATTTTTCTCCACTTCTACAACACCCAACCCTGTTGGATCCAAAACATTTGCCAAGGCCATTATCGGTGATCTGTGTTTCTTATAGGATCTCAAAATACCATTTACTACACCATCGGTAACCAGAACATCACCATTGAAACATAGAAACGGCTTTTTGAAATATTGGCGTGCCGTACCAATTGCATGTGCCGTGCCATAGCGCTCATTCTGGTGGATATAATTAATGCTAACTCCAAAATCACTTCCATCGCCAAAGTACTCTTGAAGCCTGTCGCTGCGCCACCCGATCAAGATCATAATATCTTTTATACCTGCTTTTTTCAGGCTGGTAATTGCATGTTCCAGGAATGGTTTTCCAGCTACCAATAATAATGGTTTTGGTATGTTGGCGGTTAGTGGTCGCATGCGAGTGCTCTCACCTGCCGCTAAAATAAATGCTTTCAAGTTGCTTACCTCTTTACCTAAAAATGATTATTCCTTATAAATCTTTATTTTTCTCTGCCTTTTTTGGCAATTCAACTTTATCTATCATATCTGCCTCGTCCTGCACTGCCGCATCCTTAGGCATTACAACATCGGGACTAGTAATGCCAATATCTGATTCTAAATCGGTTCCCTCACCATCAACTGGTCCCGCAGAACTCGATTCTAGGTCAGGGCCTAGGTCTATATCTAGATCCTCCGGGAGCAGCACTTTTGGCCCTGTTTCAGTTTCTGTTCCGGCCCCAACTTCTGATCCGAATGTTTCTGTGGCGCCCAGATCCAAACCGTGATCCATATCTAGATCCACATCTACATAAGGCCCGGGTTCTGGTTCGGTCTGGTCAAATCCAAGTTCAGGTTCAAACGGCTCTTGAAAATCTTGTAGCTCTTGTAATGGCGACTCTGATCCTGATGACAGGTAATCTGTTTGTGGCGGTAATTTCGGTATTTCGGCCCCAACTTCACTGTATGGTTGCATAGCGGGTACCGATTCTCTGCCTGCTATTTGGGGCTGCCAGGCCGGACGACCGATCGCATCCATGGGCGGTTTGTATAATATCTCTACACTCTTCTCACTAACGAGTTCCTGAGAAATTGGTTCGTCCTTTGGTTTATGTCTGATTATTAATATCAAGATCACTATGGTAATTATGATCATAAGAATTATTGGCAGAAGATCATAATAGCTATTGAAAAGGCCCATGGTCTCATCGCTCTTGGATTTGGGTTTAACTATCTCTAGAGCAATACTTGCTTGGTCTTTTGCTGGTGTTATACGAGATTCAGCATTGATCGTCATCGTATATTTTCCCTTGACTATATTGGTAGTGTCGATGGTTAGTTCTATCTGTTTCGAGGCTTCCTTACCCAACGATATCTCATTACTTCTACCTGCATTAATAGAGTGGGTAATACTATTGCTTAGATTCTTTGGGGTTATTGTAATCAAGATTATTTCTTCGTTGGCGCCTAAATTCGTGATATCTACATTGAATGTATACGCCTCGCCCTGGGTTAGCTTTATCTCTGATTCGGATGATCTGAGTTCCAAACCATATTCGGTCTTACTTGGGTCGATATTGAACTTGAACACTCCATTCTCGCAGATGCCTTGGCCGATATCGAACCAGGGAATAACTGTCCAATAATATGTCTGGTCGACCTTGAGGTCAACCAATGTCAGCTCGGTTGTGGTCAAGCCCGAGTAAACTTCAACATCAGTATCTGTCAAGGGGTCGTTGGTTGTTGCAAGGTATAAATTATAGGTAAGGTCTTGCCCACCAGCTTCCAACACGACCCAATCAAAAGTAATCGTAGTATGGATAAATGTGGAATTATCTATTGGAGATACTAACTTGACCTGTGGCTGTTTGTTCAGGTCGATCTCAAAAGTTATTATTTCGCTAAAACTTGAGCTTATACCATCACTGGCCAAAATACGGCAGTAATGGATCATTTTATCTTCAAGATCGGATATAATATATTGAGTTTCAGTTATATCTTTTCCATCTGGTAATTGTGGTGGAGGGTTGGAATCACCGAAGAAGACAGTGTATGTCAAATTTTCTTTTGGTGTATCTATGTCCGACGCCTCCCATGTGAGTATTACCGATCGGCTTGGAATAACAGAATTATCTTTCGGTGTGATTATACTCACAATAGGCAGATCATTTACTGCACGATAAATGATCTTGAACGATGTATCCGAGTAGTTCTTGGCCAGATCAGTGGCGCGTACGGTAATAACTGCCAAACCTGTAAATTCAGGTAATAATGGATATATGTCGATACGGTTGTTTTCGCCTATGGTTATCCGCACTGCCTGTGGATTTGTATTATCTATTATACTGAATGTAATGTTTTCGATCGAATCATCGATGTCATAGATATACTCCACTAAATTTACTGCATCCGGTTTGATCAGATCCTCATCTATTACCACATCAGGTATCTGTTCCCAAACAGGTCGATCATTGATGTTTACAACATTGAGTTCGAACTCCTTATATAGTGTTTTATCAACCGGCACACTGTCATCGCAATATACACGTACCATTACGTTTTCCCCAAACCAGTCGCCATGCCCGGTAAATGTCACAGTATTGGTTGCACCATCCAGATCATATGAGAGGTTTTCATTTTTAAATTTATTTTCAGGATCGATCGACAGCGAAAAATAAAGTCGATCATCATCGATATCAATGAAATAATTCTGCGCATCCAGGTCAAGCGGGTTACTGGTTTTTCCTTCGGCCAAGATCATATCAGGATATTCCTTTGACCCCAAAATGGGTTCGTCGTTTAACGGTGTTACCACTAATCGTATCAGTTCAGATTCGGTTGTAATGTCAAAATTGTCGGTTACATTGAATGAAAAGTCCAGATATCCTGTCCAGTTATCATTCTCCCACCCCGTAAACGCATCAGCACCCAGTAGGTGATGGTTATAAATGCCTAATGTAACTCTGTCAGCACCTGGCCCCGAGACATATGAAATATTATAATCGAGTTCTGTTGATCCCAGATAGTCGTCTTCCATAAAAATACTTAGATCCAGCAATGCAAGATCCTTCGAATCTTCATCCAAATAAATGACCTCAGGTAATTCTGAAATGAACCATGGAAATTCATTATATTCAATGACGAGGTCAGAGACCAACAGCTTTCCTCCCGAATCTGAAATGAACTTGAACGGTACGGTGGAGTTTGCCGATGTATCGGGAGGTATTGTTTTCAATGCTTCTGTCAATTCCGATGCAAGGTTACCATGTGGATTAATGTCAACGGTTATACTAAGATCGTAGATGATCTCAAGATCGTTGATCGTAACCACTCCCGGTGTTGCAGATCTAACTTTCAATGGGACTTTAACTAATTCGGTACCGTATTCGTCAAAATAACTACTGCCTTGGGCCATATACAGAGTAAGATTGTTTTTGAAATCAGGAATTTTAACGGTAGTGTTCAAAGTGCCAGGCTCGATCCAATCAGCCTGTGCATCGGTTCCCAGATCAAGTCTTACATTTGAGGGTATTCCTCCTGTTAAATTATACCATACCAGATCATCCACAGTTGTCCAAGCCGCTGAGGATACTAGTGTATCGTTGAATGAATCGCCGCTGATATCACCCACTGCCAAATATTTGGCACCTATATGATCTGTATTCAAATTGATCGTTTCCCAACCACCGTTTACGGGTGTACCATCATTCTTAAAAATGAGCACATCAGCATTTGTTTCACCAGCTATCACAACATCCAAATAATTATCTTCCGGATTTCCTGGAATTCCATGTTCATAGATTGCGATATTGCCACCGTTCCACCAACCACCTCCCACACCTGGACCTATGGTATGCTTTGGCCAACTGCCTGTTTTCGGGTTATCGGGCGCTTCATACCAGACTGTGGAACCTGAACTTAATGCTGCAATATCCGGATTGTTATCACGGTCAAGATCTCCGATCGATAAAGAATATGCCAGAGATAATGAATTGTCTATCACATAAGGACTTGACCACGAGGTGCCGAGACCATTTTCGTTCGAGAGCCAGATCACTTGATTGTTTTGTCGAGTCGTAACCGCGGTATCATTATCACCATCACGGTCAATATCATATACAAATAAACCAAAAACGTTTGGAATGGTTTTGGTGATATTGGTTTTAGTCCATGTATTGCCATTGTTTTCATTTGCATACCACATTATGTCTTCTAAACTGTTATCGGCATTATACAATGTTGCCATTACATCTAACGATGTATCATTATTCATGTCTGCCAAAAAGATCTCGTACATCCATGTCTGTGTTGTTGATGATAGAGAAGATTCAATTGTATGTTTTGTCCATGAAGAACCATCACCGTTTGTATTATTATACCAAAAGATCTTTTTTGTGTTCCAAATATTGTCAGCCACAACAACATCCAGATCATTGTCCTGATCTATATCGCCCACCGCAAGACCATATGGTAGGTTAATTTGGCCAACGCCTGCGATCGTATGTTTTGACCATGCACTCCCGTCACCATTTGTATTATTAAACCACAATATAGGATAGCCAAAAGGGGTTTGTTGGCGATGTGTGACAATTGCATCCAGGTCATTATCACCATCAATATCTCCTAGCTTACAATTATATGTCATAGGTAAGTTTGAATCGATGATCTTTTTATTCGAAAACTCTTTAAATTCACCGGATACATTCAAATATGCACCATTGATCACTGCGTTTTTTGGCAAGGCTATTTCTTTGGTACTGCTCTCTCCTGGACTTGTGAATTGAAAATTAAAAGATTGTGAATTATCATTGAAAATATTTTGTCTGCCCAGGTTGCCATATCCCGTACCACTGAACGCCCATTCAAAATCATTATCCACACCAACATCCAGATATAGATTGGAAGGATACTCACCTACCAGTGGTTGTGTGGTCAAGTTGACCCGTGCTTGAATTATGGGAATGCCATGGCGGATGCTCACATTGATAGTGTCGTTAATACCACCACCTGATGGGAATGTGATAATTCTTTCAGAACTACCATCGGAAAATGATTTTTTATAAATACTCTCGGTATTAGGTAACAGCACTAATCCGGTGCAAACCAACAATAAAAATGTCATCCAGGTCAATGCTTTTGTACGAAACATTTTCATGGAATTCTTTTTGTTCTGCATTAATCACCACCCCCATTCTGTTTTTGGGTCCGGCTAATATTTTCATCTGGTGAAGAACCTATTTTTATGTTTGTGGTTGTTTTTTTTGTTGGCATCTGGCTGGGCTGTTGCTGCATAGTTTGATCAGGAGTTTGTGCTTGAGGTTGAGGTTGAGTTTGAGGCTGTTGTGGTTGTTGTGGTTGTTGTGGTTGTTGTGGTTGTTGTGGTTGTTGTTGTTGTTGCTGTTGTAAACCTGTTTGTTGTGTTTCTGAGGTAGTACCTGCACTCGCACCTGCACTCGTACCCTCAGATGGTGTATGTGGTGGTAGTTTCGGCAACATATCATCTTGCGGCGCCTGTGCAAGTTGTGGTGTGGGCGTTTGCATTTGCGCTCCAGTTCCTACACCGCCAGTCGTTTTGGGTAATATCTGAACCGTGGGTCGTTGTTGGATCGGAACACCTTCCTGTTTTCCCGTACGAAGCATAACGGTCTGTGTGAGCGCCTGGCGCTCTTGAAACCGTGACTTTTTCAGCTTTGTACGCTTTATCAGAAATGTTGTTAATAGAACGAGTATTACAATGATCAAGAATGCCAAGTTAATGTAAAGAACCATGTTGGATCTCGCCAGATCATCGTCATCATCATCTTTCTTTACTTTCTTATCAGGATAATCAAGTGGGTCGGCGGGGTTTGTCTCCTTTAAAAACTCTTCTATATTGGAATATTTGTCTCCATCAAGATCGGTGTTTGCATCCAGGGGATTGTTTGGATCCAAACCAATATATTGTTCTTCCCACCAGTCAGGCATACCGTCGTTGTCCAGATCAGTAAAACGGTTATAAACCAATATGTATGCATTTCTTGAAACATTATAGTTACCGTCCGTTACATATAATGTAATATGATTAGAACCATACATCAATTTCTTTTTGAAAGATACCGAATTACCTAAAACATCCGTAGTCTGTTGGCCTAGGTTATTTGTATATGTTGTGTACCAATAATAGGACAATGTATCGGTCTCGTCAGGATCGTATGAATCCCTCGCATCGAATTCTATAAAATCCTCTTCAAAATGTTTTGTATTATTCCCTGGTGAGGTGATGTTAATGATCGGCGGCGAGTTCACATATATTTGTATATCTCCGGATTGCACATATTCATTTATTGCCATATCTTTGGCACGCCAATTGATATAGTTATTACCACCATATTTGAAAACCAGAGCTACATCAACATTGATGACATGGGCGACCATGTCAAGATCTGTATTTATCCAGTTTGAATAATCATCTATCCCGTTGGTTGAATATCGATACTGGATCGAGCTGGCATTTAACCCGCTGCCTCCGCGATCGATTATTGTAATATTACACATTACTGATCGGTGATCATTAACACTGTTTGTGGCCAGACCAGGATCGGAAAAAACTGGCGGGATATTATCAATGAATATCGTGGAATTATCTGAAATTGTATATCCGTTTCCTGCCAAGTCAGCAGCCTGCCACCGCAATAGGTTTAACCCATTACTCGGAAACTTAACATTGATATCAACCTCTACATTTGTATCACTTATCCAAGTCAGATCGGTATCCTGGTTGATAACTTGCCAATTGCCGAACGATGGACTCTTGGAATATGATAGTATCGAGTATTGTATCGAACCGGGATCGACGCCTATACCTTTTTTATCCGAGATCGTTACACCTGCTTGAACTGTTAAAGTATTGAACCAGTCAATGGTCTGCGGATATAATGATTTGAACTTTATCTCCTCCAGATCGATAAATATCGAAGCATTATTTGCCCCGCCAATATTTCCCACATTATCCACGGCCCAAACAAAGAGGCTGAATATTCCCGATCGTTTTGTGTCGATGGTTATCCGATTTTGTGTGGTAAAATTGCCCGCCGCAGTGCCGCTGTTATCGATGGTGCTATAATAATATCCCTTGATGCCCGAATACTCCTGGTTTGAGCCTGTCCAGGTCGCATATATTATTGTATCGTTGTCCGCAAAATTATTTGTGTCCGAATACGAATCGGCATGAAGGATAATACCCGCCGGCGCATTGGGTAGGGCATTATCTATACGCAGTTTCAATTCTTGCCCCATACCTATCTCTGAGCCAGAGATAGAATCGGTAGTTAAGTTAAGATAATAGATCCGCTCTTGATCTGTAACTTCAGGCATTGCCACAATTAATGAAAGCAATTCACCTTTTGAAGGTTGATATGTTGATAAAGTATTCCCATCATCATCTACTAAGGTCACAAAATATGTTGATCTAATGGGGTACTTATCTTCGGTATTTTTATAGACCACCGTAACATTTGACCAATTGACGAGCTCACCACCCATGACCCAATCACCGGGTTCCAATTGCACCATAGACTGGTTGAACACTTCCAGGTTACCGTAAAATTCCAGGTTTGTTTCCACCTTTATAAAATCTTTATAATATATACTCCTGGCCGGGTTGATCTGCCCCTCGCTCTTTACCGAAACCCCGATCGTTCGTGATGTATCAAAGGTCCAATCAAAGAGTATCTTGAAATCTATGGTCCATGTATTGCGAAAGTCCATTGTTGAATTCTTTGCCACACTTAATAATTCGATCCTATTTTCCGGGTCATTTAAAATTGCAAATGATCTGTCCGAACCTGACCATTTACATTGGATATTCCGCTGCTCGGGATCGATGGTAAAAAGCACTTTCTCCAGATCGCCAACACCCATGCCATCTTCCACTTCAACACGAAAAGTATATGGACGATCTTGTGCATAACAAGTCTGGCCATCAATACCATCACCATCTAATAGTTCCAATGAGATTTCAAACTCATTTTTCTTGATCGGTAAAAAGCCCGTATTTTGTGAATCGTGCTGAAACATGGGCCAATCCAACTGGCCCTTGATCATGGTCGGGCCCACATCTAAGCACCATACATTACCCGCCTTATCGCCGATCAGCACATCCAAGTTCTTATCGTTATCTATATCACCCACCACCGGAGATGAGAACCAAGAGCCAGTTACACCCGTATCATACTGCCATAAGATATCATAATTGGTTCCGCCAATATCCGCAATTCCTTCGTCCACACCATCTGACGGGTCACCATCAAGACAGAATATGATCCCGTTATTTGATCCTATTATTACTTCAAGATCGTTATCGGAACCAATATCACATAGTGCGGGTGATGAGAATATATGATCACCCGTGTCAAATGACCATAGTTCATTTCCACTGTTAAGGTCTATACAATATAACTTACCATCATACGACCCTAAAAATCCCTCATAGCCGATTTCACCGGTAACGGGGCTGATCTTACCACCATGGACATCACCAACCGCAGGTGAACTCAGAAAACCAGTGCCAAACGAACCCATACTTCTACTCCAGAGCCGGTAATGTGTTTCAAAAGTGGCCGATGAATTTATTGGGTCGTAAAGGTAATACCATCCACGAGATAAATTGGGATTATTCAGGTCGGCCTGGTTTGCATCGTATTGATATGTGCCAATAAAATATTCCAATTCCGAATCACCCACGAAATTTCCCACCGCGCCTGTTCCGTATACTACAGTTCTAAGAAAAGTGTTTTGTGAGATGATCCGAGAATATTCATTACCATCATGTGAGTATAATCTTATGGGCGAGTATCTGCTGCCAAATATCAAGTCATTATAGGTATCTGGGTCGTCAGACCCGTCCAGATCCTGAACGGACACACTTGCCATTCCAAAATCGTCACCCCATGTATCGGGAGAAGGTGCGTCTAGTGTCCAGATGTTCTCACCGTCATGGGAAAATGCCTGTGGTTTTGTCTCGGTGAAGCTGGTGTCTTTAAGTACGATGATCTCCTGTTTGGTCTTATCGAATTTTATATCACCTTCCAGGTCGATCACCACCGGGGTGCTTATATAATCACCATTCGCCTCCCCGGCGGTCCAGACCTCATTACCAATGCCATCTAAACAGACCACTTTTCCATCAGCGCCGAAGATCAATTCATGATCGTTATCACCGATAATGTCAGCAGGTGTTATTGATGAGAACACGGGAGGGATATAATATGCATTTGATGTCATAAACTCGTCAGCACGTGAGATCGTATAACCACTTTTTTTCCAAAGTTGAGTTCCATCACTTGATAATGCATAAACCACATCAGAATCGGACATGAATACCACTTCTTGTTTTCCATCACCGGTCAGGTCAACGAGCGCTGGTGTGGAGATATAACCACCTTCGGTGGCCTGGTATCGCCAATTGAGAATATCTCTACTGCTTAAAGGTGCAATATTACCATTCTCAGATGTGTCCCGGTCAGTCTGGTCTGCCAGGGTGAGGTTCATTTTATAGTCATTTACAGGAACCATTTGTATGGCTGTAATTGTTACTGGCTGAGTTATAATTATTATTAATAATATGGTTATCACAATTACCAAAAACTTTGATGAAAAATTCTTTTTTGACTTACTCATTGGATCAACCACCAGAACCGTTCATTGACGACCATTCAATAATTTAGTTCGGGAATATTTGACATTCATTTTCATGGTTTATTTCATTATTGGTTTAATCACCATTCTCTTAACCAATACATAACATAGATTATATAATATATCCAAATATCCACATTTTCAAATATTTTAACAATATAAATATTTTACATATTATTATCCCGGTTAAAGTCAAATTTGAATATATTCTTTATAGTTTTGTATTATTAATCTACATATTAGTATTCTATATATTAGTATATTATAATAGGATAATAGTACAATAGTATAATCGTACAATCGCACATATAATTCTGTTAAACTGTTAATAAAAAATTAATAGAAAAAATTGCTAAAAAAATAAAAAATGGCAAAAAGATCTCAGCAATTGAAAAGTGAATTTTTTATGGTTTTCCAAATAAATAAAGCCAGAAAATGTAAAAAATTTTATGAAAATCGTGTCCAGATAGGAAAAAGGTTAAATATTCAGTAATACTATTGGGGTATGGCCTGAATACCAAGGTATATGGCCAAATAATTTGTACAAAGGAGGAAATACAATGGTGATGGAAGAAATTTCAGTTGATAAAGCCAAACAGATAGCAAGTAAGAAAGGTTTAAAACCGGGCCGTGTGAAAGGTACGAATGGTATCCAGTTTACCAAAGGCAAGAACGATCGCCTAGAGGTCATTGACTGGTCCGAATTTGAATCCACCTTAAAAGGCCGAAAGCTTGCTGTTTATGAGAGCGGCGGCTGGATGAAAATAATGAAAAAACAGTAAATTAATAAATATTTAAAAAAGAATCTACAAAAAAGTAATTATTATGAAAATTACGTATTTTTGTAGTAATGATAAAGAGGGGAAATTAATAATTCCCTTCTTTATTTTTTTATTATTGATGGGCAATGGCGGTGATGGATTTATCAATGATTTTTTATTGATTGGCAGATGCCTTGATCGATTGTTGATTGACAGATACCTGGATGAATTAGCGAATGACAGATGCCATGATGAGTTATTGATAGATGCCTGGATGAATTAGCGATTAATTGAAACCTAGTTTTAAAGACAAATCCTGGAATCAACATATCGTAAATTCATCACGGTATCTGTTCAGTATCAACCCAGCACGGTATCTGTTCAACATCAAACGAACATGGCAACTGTTCAACATCAAATCATTTCCGCCATATTTCATTTAAAGCATCTTCAATATTTATAGCAATGTCTGATCTTTTAAGTAACTCTTTATCTTCAGTAACAAGTTTTGAGTTATTGATATTTGATAAAGCTAAATGTACGCTATCATAAAATGTAAAATCATTCTTCTGGGAAATTTTCATCGCTTCAATAGCAATATCTTTACTTATTTCATTAAAGGTAATATTTAAAAGGAAAAGTTGATTTATATATTCAACACCAGACTTTTTTATTTTTCTTAAATTTTTCCAAAGAACATTACCAACTTCATAGAAGATCAAGTCAGAAGCGTAGTATTCGATGTCTTTTAAATAGCTTTGTTCAATAAGCTGTAATGCCAGGTCAGATCTTTCTTCCTTAAAAATTAATTTTGCAATAACTGATGAGTCTAATATATATTTCATCGAGAATCCCTGTCCTTTCTTATTGAATCTTCTACTGTGGCGCCATCAGTGTTTAATCTATGTTTTTTTAACCATTGAAGTGCTTTTTTAGATTTTTCTTTCTGAATTTCTTGATATAATATCATTTTTAAATATTCTCCAGGTTTATAACCAAGATCTTCAATATCATTTTTTATATGATCTTCAACTCTAACTGATATTGTAACGCTCATGTCTACACCATGTAAACAATATGCATTATAAATATATAAACATTATTGTTTACAAAGACATATGCAAAACCATAAACACTTCATCCATACACTTTGTTTAACGGCTGGCGGGTATGCGTAGCCGTATGTCCGCTGTTTTGTGAGTGCGATAGCATTAAGCAAACGAAGTTGGCGAGGGTCGGGGGCAAAGGATCCGTATCTTTCTGGTTCATTACCAGTCATATTCTTTATTTCTTTAGTCTTGCTTTAAGAGCATCTTCATGTATCCGGAGATCCTGATTGCTATATAACACAAATCGAATATGTTTTATCGATCTTAGTTTTGGTATCGATTTCAAAATAGTAGTAAACGCAACGTGGGCTGCTTCTTCCATCGGGTATCCAAATATACCCGTGGAAATTGCAGGGAAGGCTATCGATCTAATTTTATTTTCTTCAGCCCTTTTTACGGAATTGCGATAGGAATCAGCCAGCTTTTCAGCTGGATTATCATCAACTTTAAACCTAGGGCCAAGAGTGTGTATTACGAAACGATTTGGGAGATCATACCCACCCGTGATAACTGCTTCACCTATCTTAATTGGCGCTAATGAACGGCATTCTTCATAGAGGGCTGCACCAGCAGCACGATGAATGATTCCTGCCACGCCGCCGCCAGGTCGAAGTTCACCGTTTGCAGCGTTGACTATGGCATCAAATCCTTGTTGCGATGCGATATCACCTTTTACACATTCTATGATCATTCCGTTAATATCAACCTTCAATTGCAATACCTCCTACCTTGATTCCCCTCTAGTGGATATTATGACCATCCGATTTGCCTGTGAATACGTGGCCCTAACGGCTGGCGGGTATGCGAAGTCCGAGCAAAGCGCCTATAAGAAGGCATGAAGTGCCGAGCCCAGATGCACACCGGTTATACGCTCGAGCCCGTATGGCGAGGTGAGCGAACATCGTGAGCAAAGAGTAACTAAACCTGCCCTATTCATTTGGTATAATTAACCATAGATATTTTTCCGATGACCAATTTTGATAATTAAAATTCGTAATTGATTTTTTTTTATATCAAGAATTACTCGATAATCGCCTACCCGTAATCTAAAATATGGAAAATTAACTAATTTTATCACATTATGATAAGGATCATCTCTCAATAGAGTTATCTTATCATAAATTCTTTTTCCAATAGATCTATCGATCTTTTTTAGTTCTCTTATAGCTGGTTCTGACCAAATAATTTCGAAAGTCACTAGAATCCCAATTCCTTCCGAACCTCTTCATGTGTCTTATAATGCCCTGATTCTATTTCTTTTATTGCTTGTTCTATCTCTTTCTTTGTGTTTTCATTTAATTCTTGCATATCCTCAAATATTCTTTCGAGGACATCATTATATGTCTCTCTTGAAAATAATTTGAGGTCATTGAGCTGTTCTTGCATTTCATTTGATATTTGAATTGTAGTTGACATAGATGTAATATATGTCGAAACCAGTACTTATAACTTACTATAGTGCATTATAAATCATTATAAATCATTATAGATAACTATAAGTCTCGATGGGGTTTTGAATCTCAGGCAGGTTTTAGTAACGGCTCGCGGGTATAGAAGTTTGCGGAGCGAAGCGGAGCAAATTTGGGTCGAGCGAGTGCAACGAAGCGAGCCAGATACTCGCGTGTTAGGCGATCTGTACGAAGTGAATGCAAGGCGCGGCGAAGCAGCGACGCAGAGTCGTGGAAAAATTTCGTTCAATTATTAATTCTTTTATTATGTCCATAATATCCTCGATAATTCAAATTAGCATGTTTACTTGACTCAATTCGATCCAATTTCTTATTGTGTTGATGTTCTTTTTCAAGATAATTATGAATTTTGGTATAATATGAATTATCAATTTGTTTTTCTATAAATCCTTTTTCATCCTTTGATGTAATTGATGCCCAGTATAAAATCCCAAAAGAAAAAGCACACATGAAGAGAAAAACAAAAATAGATGCAATAATAACATATATAGTTGGATCAATTATGAATATAATTAGGCATCCAATTGGTGTTAACACAAAAGGTATTAAGAAGATAATTAATTTTACACTCATCCATTCTGAATCAAAGTCCCTCCATTGATATTCAATAGCTAATAATTTAGTATACCTCATATTGTCACCAGTTTCAAGTGAAACAGGAAATCTTTTTCACGATTTCGCATAACTCGTTCATACCCGACATTAACGTCGCATATACCCCAATTTTGTGGTTGTATCCGACGTGATTGTCGGAGATACCTGCTTTTTTATGAACGCAAAAAAGGGAGATAACCTATTATAGCAAGTGCATCTATTTATAGTATTATTTATTTATCCCCAGAAGAATAAAATAATAAATATCAATTTATGGAGAAAATAAAATGTTAGGAAAATCTCGAGTTGCTGCGGAAAGCAGAATAGAAGAAAAAATGAATGAGTTAATAGATATTGAACATGGTAGTGAACAATATTATAAAACAATATTAGAAATACTCAAACTCGAAGTAGTAAATGATGAAAGAAAAAGTATCCATATTAAATTCCTAAGAAGTTGTATTTCCGCTGCTAAAATGTATGAATATCCGCAAGCCCCTAAAGAAAACATAGCAAAGGCCATGAAAGCCGATGGTGCCAACTTTCATGGTAAAGGACCAGGTAAATTTATTAAAAGTCTGGAAGATGGGATAACTAATGCTTTAAAACAATATGGGCTTTTATTTACAGTTCCAAAAGAACCTTTAGACCAAAAAGTAATTAGACGCAAAAGAACCTCTAAGAAAAAAATAATTGAAGATGAAACTATTGAACTGCAAGAAAAAACGGATGATATTGGTTTAAATCTCGAATATATAAACCAATATGAACAACAAATTGAAGCGAATTATCGAGGAAACAAACTTATTATACAAACAGCCAAAGCTGCGTTGGAAATACCAGGACTTAAACAATATATTGATGAGCTGCAAAAAAAAGTAATTGATCTGGAAAATAAATTAGATCTATATTCTACGGATATCGAACAACAACCGGATCAATCAACAGAAGTATCAAAACCAATGGAAAGTAATAAAAAGGAAAGTAGTGAAAAGAATAGGGCATACGTTCGGCAAGATTATGTAGATCAAACTACGTTTAATATTATATCAAGTGAAGGTAAAATAACCAAAGGTGAACTTGAAGCTCATTTTGAGTATCTTGCCGGAGTAGATAAAGTCAAACTTCCTGCAAATATATATGGATTTTTTCAAAGACATTTACATAGAATGGAAGAAGCTTATCTTATTAAGATCAAGGGTGATGGTCAAGATGCTCACGTTTCATTGGGTAAAATTGGTAAAAAATATCTAGCCCATCACAAAAATAAGAAATGAGCTTTTAATCAACTTACTGCACTTTTGCGTTTTGATTTGATAGAATAATAATTTTAGTTCAACGAGATGGTCGACTTGTCAGTCTGTCGACCAGTCGGCTGGTCAGTTAGTCAGCTGGTCGACTAGTAGACCGATAGACAAATTAGGGGTCGGGGATCCAATTCAGGGGTCAGAAATAAGCAGTATTAAAAATTCTTCGGGAATGGGGAATATATTTATCGACCGTTTCGATGGATTACTAATGTAAACCACTGATGGAAGGGAGACCACTACAAGTAATGATCACTTGGAATCGTTGGGAGACCACTTCAATGAATTATTGTTTACGATCGTTGGGGGAGGGCAGTTTCTCTAAATTGTAAAATGTTAAAAGTAAAAATTAACAACTTGTTGTGACCCCTAAATTGTAACCCCTAATCCCTGATAATAACTCCTACTTTTGACTGGGTAAGAATTCTGAATTAATTGTAATGCATTTTTAAGAATTCTTAGTTCCAGAAAATTTTTTTATGAAAAATTGTTGAGGTTTAAGATTTTACTTCTAAAATTTGACTTTAAAAAAATTGCGTTGATCATCATTCCCTTTACCGAGTAATTTTTTTATTAGAAAACCTTAAACATTAATAACTAATTCGCATGACCGAATTCAAGTAATAATAACATATTCCTAGGAGATAATTATTGTGCTCTTCAGGGGGAAGTTTCATGGCGGAAGAGATGCAAGCAGTAGTTAAGGTTCGTGGAGAGCCAAATGGCACCGAGCTGCTGACCGTTGACGTGCCGCGGCCAGGAGTAAACGACGTATTGATCAAGATCAAAACAGCCTCGATCTGTGGCACCGATGTACACATATTTAACTGGGATGCCTGGTCAGCTAACAGGATCAAACCACCATTAATATATGGTCATGAGTTTGCAGGGGAGATAGTAGAGGTCGGCAATAATGTAAAGAATGCAAAGGTTGGCGATCATGTTTCCGGCGAATGCCATATTGCCTGTGGGTATTGTTTTAATTGCCGCAGCGGCCTGGCTCATGTTTGTAAAGATACAAAGATATTTGGTGTGGATGTACCGGGGATATTTGCCGAATATGCTGTTATTCCTGCAGCAAATGTTTGGCATAATGATCCTGCCCTGTCACCGGAGATATGCTCGATCCAGGACCCGTTGGGAAATGCGATCCATACCATTTTTTCTACAGATGTGGTCGGTCGTGATGTTGCAGTTCTTGGTGTGGGACCTATCGGTGCAATGGCAGTTTCAATTTGTAAAAATATCGGCGCCGCACAGGTGTTCGCAATTGGCAGGAAAAATACATATAGAACCGAGCTTGCCAAGAAGGTTGGCGCAGATTTCACATACCTGGCAGCTGACGATGTAAAAGGAGATGTCATGGACAAAACAGATGGTAAGGGTGTTGATGTTGTACTTGAGATGTCGGGTAATACAAATGCGGTAGTCCAGGGTTTGGACCTATTACGCCCAGGAGGCACAATATCGTTATTGGGCGTATATGCCGACAAATTAACTCTCGATCTATCTACCCAAGTGGTATTTAAATATGCCACGATAAAGGGTATTAACGGCCGGTTGATGTTCGATACATGGTACCGGATGAAAGGATTATTGAAAAACGAACGAATAGCGAACGATATGAAAACAATAATCACTCACAACTACGAATTCAAAGATTTCCAGCAGGCAATGGAGAAAATGCGCAGTGGCAATAGTGGTAAGATCACTTTGCATGTTGGTGATTAAAAATTTTAATAGAAATGGAGTTGATATGATGCGAGACGCCAATGCTTTCATGAAAGATGAATATAATGAATTAGTGAAGAATGGTTTTGATTGGAAAATACGAATATTACAGGGCCCATCCGCACCAGTATGTAATGTTGATGGAAAAGAAGTAATTATGTTGTGTTCGAATAACTACTTGAATCTGAGTAACCATCCAAGGATCATTAATGCTGCAAAAGAGATCTTGGACACTCACGGCGCAGGTTCGGGCTCGGTGCGGGCAATTGCCGGCACCATGGATATCCATATACAAGCAGAGAAAGAGTTGGCCAAGTTCAAGGGCACGGAATCGGCATTGATCTATCAGACCGGTTTTGCCGTGAATGCAGGTTTGATACCGCAATTGGTCGGTAAAGGTGATGTGATAATTTCCGATGAATTGAACCATGGCAGTATCATTGATGGTGTAAGGCTTACAAAGGCGGACAGAATGGTATTTGCACATAATGACATGGGCGAATGTGAGAAAGTTCTGCATGAAGCCGACAAAAAGGGCTATCGCAGGATCCTGGTCATCACCGATGCGGTATTCAGCATGGATGGCGATATCGCCCAGATGGATAAGATCGTAAAATTAGCCGCTGAGGTCGGGGCAATGACCTATGTTGATGATGCACACGGCGAGGGTGTGATCGGCCCTGGTGGCCGCGGGATCGGCGCACATTACGGTATCGAGGGCAAGATCGATGTTGAGATGGGTACGTTTTCCAAAGCCTATGGTGTTGTCGGCGGTCTGGCCGCAGGCAGCCAGGATCTATATAATTTCGCTCTTAATAAATCAAGAACCTGGTTATTATCTGGCTCACACCCACCGCAGGTGGCAGCTGCACAGCTGGAAGCGATCAGGGTTCTAGAAGAAGAACCCCAACATGTGAAGAACCTGTGGGATAATACGAACTATTTCAAGAAGGAATTAGTTGGCATGGGCTTTGATTGCGGCCACAGCGAATCACCTATCACACCGGTGATCTGCGGTGAGAGCCACCTGGCCAAGAAACTCAGCGATAGGATGTATGAAGAGGGTATATTTGCCCTACCTATAGTATTCCCGATGGTGGCGCGCGATAAAGCACGGATACGTACCATGATGAACGCAGGTCTGACTCGCGAACATTTGGATAAAGCTCTGGCTGCGTTTGAGAAACTCGGAAAAGAGCTGAAAATAATTTAATTATGGAGTTTGGTACTTAGTGCTTATTTTTAACTTTCTTCAATATTAATTTTTAAAAATTCCAATAATCAAGCACCAATAATCAAATAAATTCCAACTTTGGAAATCCCTGAGGGATTTACAATGCTCGATAATTTGTTTGAACAAATTATCGCAGTTGTCCAATGACCTAATCACCAAAACACGGATCAATTGAAGTTTCTATCATTGGAATTTCGGTAATTGGTGCTTGTTTGGTATTTGTAATTTGGAACTTGTAATTTAACTCATTGATCAATAATCTTCAAAAAAACAAATTACCTAATACCTATCATATGTGAATAATCCAACCCTGACTCTTTTTTAGATTTACCGTTTCTATTATTGATACTTCTTACCGTTTTTCTTTTCTTTTTTGTTTCTTCATCCTCCCCATCATCATATTCGAGTTCTTCTACCTCAACTACCTCAGCCTCGGTTCCATCTTCACCGTCACCGATCACCAGCACCTCGGCAACATCTACTTCTATTTCTTCGATCTCTTCAACAACTTCTGGAACCGTCTCTACTTCTTCTACTTCAACTGCAATTTTATCTTTTTTGGTTTTTGATTCTGATTTTGATTGTAATGGTCTCTTCCCTTTACCTAAACCGCCGAATAACCCGGTTAACCGTTCGGTCACGGTATCTACCAGGTTTGGGCTTGGGTGGCTCTTACGCGTTTTTGGTGGTTCTTTAAGTGACTTCGTTGTACTTTTTCGTGCAACCTTATCTTCTATTTTTGATACCGAGCCTTCACCTCTTCTAATACTTTCAGGCTCCACTCTGCCCAATTCGTTTACTTCCAGCTCTTCTTCTTCATCTTTTTCGGGTTCTTCTTCTGTTTCCGCTCCAAGCTCGATGAACTTGACACCTTTTTTCAGATCTTTAACCATTGTTTTTCTTTTTTCCGAATGCTTAATTCGATCTTTGGGTTTAGCTTTACCCTTATCCTTACCCTTACCTTTATATTTATTTTTATATTGTCCACTTCTTGAAGATGACGGGTGTTTGCTGGGAGTTAACACCAAGAATACTATGATTATAATGGCAACAAAGAATATCAATAATATCCAACTTGTATAATCTCCAAACTCTTCCGATCTGGGTTTATTGGATATCTGTATCGTTGCGGTAATTGCATTGTTATCGTAATCATTTTCCGTAAAATTGATCTCAGGATTTGCTTCTACATAGATCGTGTGCTGCCTGCCGCCGCCGGTGGTTTTCCAACTAACTGTGATGATCACATCATCACCCGCCGTGAGGTCATCATTAAGTGTATATCTGGCAAAACGCTTGCCACCCATAGATGGCTCGCCGTCGTAGAAATCGATCTGGAACGATTTGGTGATATCTACACTGCCGATATTATCCACCGTAATTGAGATCTTGATACGTTCACCCTCCACCGGGTTATCCTTCGAAAATACAGGTTTGTTAAGTAATGCCACATCAACCTTGAATTCCAGTTCCAGTTCGAATATATTATTCTCTGTATCCGCTTCAATGATATTATTATCCGGATCGATCTCAAACTCCAAAAGGTATTCTCCAGCATCGGTCGGTGTCCATTGAAAACTTATTTGTTCAAAATCATCTGCACTCAAATTATACACGATCTTGCTCTCGTATGCCGAGCCATCAACTCTGAACTCCACAATACACGCAGCCACATACGAACTGCCGTTATTATAGATATTCGCATCAAACGTAATGACCTCGGATAGTTTCGGATCTGATGGCGTCATGGTCACATCATTGAAAAATTTCAGATCTGGTCTTAGAATATTTACCGTAAGTTGTGTGGATGTATTACCCTTACCGTCTATCGAGCTTACTTGGATATTAATAATCTGGTCTCCTGCCCCTACAAAGATATCGCATTCCAGGATTATTTCCACACGCTTTTCTTCACCCAAAAGCAGTTCTATTGTGTCGTTGTATTTTGCATTCCAATTTTCGGGCATATCCAGGTCTATAATGCCAATGTCATCATCATTACCATTATTTTTAATATCAACACCGAATTCTACGGTTTGGTTCTCGAACGGATCCAGGTCATATTCCGTTTCATCCAGATCTAAAATAAAGTCATATACGCGCCCCACCGTGGTGGTCATTCCTAATATGTCCATCTGTTTTGGATCAAACACAGATTTTGCCGTAACTGCCACCAGTACTTGGTCGAGTGCACGAGCCTGGTCGTTTTTCTGCGGCGCTTTGAGCGTTAATACAATTCCACCCTGTGAACTTCGTGGCGGGATGTTTCGAACCATGTATTCGTTTAAATATGCGTTCCAATCACTGGTTGATTGGCTGCTTTGAACATCCTTTATCTCGCTGAGCGATAAATTCACAGTATTTTCCTTGTTGCCCCTGTTCGTGATGATGATATCATACGTGATCTCCTCATTGGGATAGACGACCTTACTGCTGGAATCCACCGACAAGGTTATTGCGTATGTGGGGACCATTACTAAAGTGAGATTGTCAAACCGGTTTTTATCTTCCGAATAGATATTGAACTTGATCGTAGACTCATTTTCACCGTCCGAGGCGTGAATAATGATCTCATCGCCCTCTTGATATTGGTCTGGTAATGTCTTTAGATCGATCGAATAATAACCGGTAGAGTTGGTTGTAGTACTTTTTTGAGAGCCTGTCCGATTATTCTTGAATACAACCTCGACTCCTACGGCAGGTTCATTATCTTCAGGTTGAAATACCCTGCCATCACATTTGAAATCAAGGTTCGTGGGGTCTTTACTATTTACGATCACCAAATCTTTATGTTCATTATTGGTCTCATTGAGTTCTTCGATCGTATTTCCAAAATCCACCTGTACTTTTAGATCATGACTGCCAAGTTCAGGGCGCCAGACATAAATAAGCCATTTACTCTCTTTAAGGTCCAGGTCGGTTATTTCTTTAACCTCGTCGATCGGCAAGTTAGAATCCAGCACACGAACCTTAATATTTTCCGCTACATCGGCGCCAATATTTTTTACAGTAATGTTTATTGTGGCGTTTTCATCTTCTATCAGGTGTAGATTATCATTATCCACCTCTTTTCCGTCACCACGATAATACTTGACATCTTCAATGGCCAGATCGGGATAAGATGCTTCAATGAATATTTCTTTGCTGATCTCATTATTATTTTCATTGTTCTCTTCGATGAAGTTCTCGGGATCGATGATAACCTTTAACGTTCGCGTTCCTTCATTTTTTGGCGTCCATTCTACACGAATTTCACGGCTGTCCTTACCTGGGATCGTATCCGAGCCATTGCCAATGAGTTTGTCATTTTCGAAAAAACTAATCTTTGCATTTCTGGCATCTGCCGTGCCGTTGTTATGTATTGTAGCTTTGATAGTAACGGGCATGTTCTGGGTCACGGTCTCACTGGACAATGATACATCGGTGGTTTCCAGAGATAGGTCTATTATCACATGTGATATCACTGCACATTCAATGATAACATCTAGAAATCCATCATTATTGACATCACCTGCCGCTGGTGTTGACCACAGCTCACGACCGGTTTGGGCAAATGTAATTTCCCAGAGATCTGTACCGTTCTCGCCGCTGACCGCATAAATGTCCGGTGATGTGGTGAAGATCACATCCAATTTATTATCTGTATTAACATCAGCGAGAATGGGTGAACCGATGGCACGTTCATTAGTGTACAGCGGTGGCATACCGATCGTATCCTTTACAATGTGCCAGAGTAAAGAGCCATTATTTCCATGGAAAGCATAAGCATGTGTTATTGGACCCAAAGTGCCAAGACCCCATGAGATGATAACGATCTCCGGTATATCATCGCCATCTAGATCACCGATCGCGGGAGTGGCCGCGATATGGCCGTAGATAAAATTCTCAGGGGTCGACCAGAGTAAAGTGCGATTGTTATTATAAACATAAACACGACCATTACCCAAGTCTTCATAGGGTGTACAGATTACCAGCTCGAAATCATTATTTTTATTCCCATCAAGTTCGGCAGCGGCAGGTGAAGGTATCAGATCGGGGGTTGGGAGTGTATTAATATTGTAATACAGGACATCCAACCTGTTTCCTGATGGTGATTGAGCATCAAAGAAACTTGCTGAGTAGTTATAATTTGTGATGTTAAATGCAGTTATTAAAACATTTTTCTTTGTTCCATCTTGATAGACAATTGGAGTTGAAACCATATTGCCAGGTAATGTCTGGTTCCAGAGTTCATTACCCGTTTTGGTCGATAATGCAAAAAGTTTATTACTGGCACTCACTACCAGATCGAGATAATCATCCTGGTCGAGCAATGCAAGAACCGGTGACGAATGTGTGAAGTTCTCACCAGTGGATAATTGCCAGACCCTATCCGAATTCACATTGTTACTGCTCCAATAATAGCCATCCGAGCTGTCATAATTGGACTCGGGTTCATACATGAACAGGTTACCGTCCGTGGTTCCAAAGATTATGTCCAGTTGGTCATTGTTATCAAAAAAACCTAGTGTGGGAGAAGTATATACAAGATCATTATCTGGCAAGCTATCTATAAGATCAGCATTAAGGCGCCAGACATAGTCACCATTGGCGCCATCGACAATATTGATGAATCCGTCCTCGGCATATACCACATGTTGCACATTTCGTCTATTTCCACCCGGCCAAACGATATTGTTGGAAAAGTTGCCTATTGTGGTTCCCCATGAATCGATACCAAAGCCCACGATCTTATTATCATTCCAGCCATCCCAGCGTATTGTAGGTTCATAGATGCCTTTGTTTATTTGGTCGGCAACGTGAGAATGAGACATATCTTTACCGAACATGGGCCACGCAGGTTCGATCGATCTTGAGAGACGGGTGCTGGTGGGCGGTTGATACACTAATACGGCATCTTGATCAGCTGTAATTTCTTGGTCGAGTCCCTGTTCCAGGTTAACCGTAAAAGACCCAGAGCTAGGTTGTGCAAAACTGGCCATCGAGACGATGAACCCTTCAAACACAACAGAACACAGGATGAAAATTATTACCCAAAACATACAATGTTTATTTGGCCGGTTAAAAAGTCCAGCAGGCATGATCACACCGCAATTTGATATGGTAAAGGCATAAAATAATTAATTTGCCAGGCCACCTATCCCTATCTTATCTATAATAACTGAATAGATTAATAGTAATAATCTTTAACTACTATATTTATTTTACTGATTAACCACTGATTAACTAACATAGGGGTATTCGAAATGGCGACGGACATTGAGGCAGGTTACGAGATCTTTGACCATACTGCAGATATTGGTATCCGAATGTATGGTAATTCGATTCCAGAATTATTCGAGCAAGCGGCAATAGGCATATCCGCCGTGATATTCCACGAGTCAATTCCAAAAATCGAGCTGAAAGGCAAATATCGCATACAACTTCAAGCAGGAGATCTTGAACAATTGTTGGTAGACTGGCTGAATGAATTACTATTTATTTTCGTTACTGAACATATTGTGTGCTCTGAATTTCAAATTGCCATTGAAACACCAAATACACACAAGAAAATTAACACAACGGTTTATTCGTTAGATGCCTATATGTCAGGCCAGATTATATCTGATGATATGTTGATGAGCACCTGCGAGATCAAAGCGGTGACTTATCATATGTTATATATAAAGAAGACCACACAATGGGAAGCGCAAGTGCTGTTTGATATATGACAATTTGCTGAATTGATGCTGAACAGATACCGGGCTGGGTTTGTGATGAACAGATACCGGGCTGAGATTGTGATGAACAGATACCGGGCTGAGATTGTGATGAACAGATACCGGGATGGGTTGATTTCTGGAATTTATTTTAAAAGCTAGGTATCTGTCAATCAACAATCGATCAAAGCATCTGTCAATCAATAAAAAATCAAGACTACGTCTCTACAATAACTCTGCTTGACTACAAAATAGCAATATTATAGCTTGATATGATAAAACAGAAAACTTCAATTATGCAATATTCTTTGAGATCAAAATAGCATTAATTACCCCGTGCTGCCCTGGACGCGAAGTCACTCTTGCTGTGCCCACTTCGGTTTCGATAATTGCACCTTTGTTAATGATGTTTCTTCGGACATAAAAAGGATTAGCATTATTTTCTATGACGGTCAGGATCTTTGTTTTTTTGGACTTTTTCGTTTTTGGATCAATAATATTGGCAACCTCAGCACCCACTAATTTCATTTTAACATTATCTCCACGAGTGCGTATTTTCATTGCTTTTGTTTTATCCACGGTTGTAAATAGTTTCTCGCGTCCGATCTCAAAAGGGCGTTTTTTACGGTGTAGGCGGATCCTACCGCCTGATACCTTTTTTTTCGACCGTCCTTGCCATTGTGCCATAATATACCTCACTTGGAATCCTTCTAAATAGCTGATTATATATTTCAAGGTTTCTATTTAGATTGGTAAGTGTGTTATCCTGTAATTATTTCGTTTCATTTCATATTCACGAATACAAACTCACCTAATAAACCTTGACGAAATTTTTCGGGGATAACACAGTGTATCCAAATTACCGAAACATTTATATTAAATTCATACATTCTGTAATAATATCCAAAAAGTTTATAAATAAAAAGTTATGTTATTTATATGTCAGAATTATCTCTGGCAGGAAAGTTTATATATAATAATAGAAAATAGTATTCAATACATTTTCATCAGAGGTGAGAAAATGGTAGAAGAAGAAGAGGAGTATTTTGTTCCTGAATCAAATTGGGGACGTCGAGCTGGTGCATTTTTCATTGACCTGTTCATTGTTTTCATTTTGACTTATGCAATATTTCTCCTATTTATTTCGAATTATATGATATTTTTGCCTTTTCCGGTTGATAACCTACTGCTTTTCGTAATATTCTGGATAGTTGTTGGAATAATTACGATCGTATTTTCGGGTGTTCTCGAAGGTACTATTGATACCACGGTTGGCAAAGGCGTATTTGGTTTACAGGTCTATTCACTGGACACCGAGACCATGACCGTGGGCAAAGGCATTCTACGAAGTGTCAGTAAATTGGTCTGGTTCTTTGTGCCGATAGATATGGCTGCAGGAAAAGGTAAGGGCGACCCACGCCAGCGAGCATTGGACTTATCGGCTAACACGATCGTAGCCGATCGGATGCTTGTTGAGCAGCCAGCAGCTGAACCAAGTGGTTTGCACCGGGGTGAAATTTATGTTAAACCCATTGAAACCAAGTCGAAGGAAGATAAGGATTCTAAAGGAAAGTTCTCAAAAGAATTCATTGCAAAGCAACTTGCCGCGGGCAAAGAAGTCCCAATCCCGAAAGAACTTCGGTCCGGCAAATGTTCACGGTGCGGTACTCCATATAATATCGTAAAAAAAGAAGATGGCAGATGGTCCGGGTTATGGAATTTACGCTGTATATGGTGCAATAAAATGGTTTTCGAGGAATATACACGCCGGTCCCAACCAGGTAAATGGGTGTAATTAATATAGTCTTACTCCCGATTTAGGTAAAGATAAAAATTATTATGTTGAAAATAACAAATATATTCAGGGGTCGGGGGTCACAATTTAGGGGTCAGGGTGATTTAGTAATTGAATTTATTTCGAATTATTTGTAAGTAATTTCACCATATCTGCAAATTGTTTTCTATGCCATATAATGTTAAAGTTTATTTTAAGATTTAATATGAAATGCATAATGAACAAAAATATCTATAATTATGGGATAAAAGAAAAAATTAAATTTAGAAACTTAAGAAACCCTGACCCCTCTCGATAACACCTTGGTAATCAACATTAACCATTCAAGTTCATATCCACCGAGTAGCGCAGGGGAATTTCACCCCCACGCCCTCACAGAACCGGACGTGAACCTCTCGATTCATCCGGCTCTTATTACAGAAGTTTCATCGCTACTACGAGTTGTTCCACCCCTGTGCCCTGGATCGGTATTCTCGGGAGCGGGATCTAATTTATTATTACTGGATTAGGATCGGGTTCTGATTTGTTTTAGCTGAAATAGGTTCGGGTTAATATCTTATCTACAACCGAGCCTAAACCAACGAAATATATGCAGAGCCTGCCAAGCGGTTTTTCTACAGAGCCTAACGCAGTGGAGCCCGAGCCCGATAATAATGGAGTGATATCTTAGATTTACATGAATTCTGCTCCTGAAAGCCGACTCCGAGGGACCTACCCTCATCTCCTGTGCCACATCGTGGCACAATGACCCCAGACCCCTAGTTGAACTGATATTATTTACTTTAGAAAGTAATTGGTAACAGCAACCTGGCGGCTATTTCCGTGGTTTGATCTTTTCGGTTGAACCTGTAGCGCTCAACATCGTTTGTAAAGAGTTATTATATTCCGGCGGCTCGGACCTGAGTAAATTTTCAGCCGGGTCTTTTAAAAATTGTGCGAAATCGAACTCGGTCTGTGTGTACTGCCATTTCTTACCCTCACCACGATCCATAGCCAATAAAAATGCATAAGCCACCGCTTTCACCTTTGTGTCTCCACCGCGATACTTGTCGATGGCACGAACTGTATCGTCTACACCCTTGGTCATGTATATTCGTGCAATTTGGTCTGCAAATTGAGCGATCTCCGGTAGTTTTTCGTATTCTGGCAGCAAAGAAATTATGGTTTTCTTTTTGATCTGAACATCGGCTTCTTTTAGTATTTCCGAAGCTTTGATCTTATTGATATCGAACTTTTTATAGGTGTTCTTGGAGATCTTATTGTCGTGTGTAATAGCATATATCGCACTTTTTCCGAACCTGGACCAGTAATGCCCAAGAATTTTACTTGGAGTCGCCTTGTCGAATACCACGGATTCGTCCGCTTTTTTCATAACAGCCCATAATGCCTTGCGCTCTAGTGGTGTTGGCGATAATGCTTTGATGAATGCCTTTAAATTTGATCCGTAACAGTGGTTATTCATGATATAGATATTCCTACCCAGGCTCTGATAACTGCTCCGAAGCTCTTCAAGATGTTTAGCGAACAGATCGGAATCCATAATTTCACCCAATTGATATTTTTTTAAAATTTCGGACGAAATGACGGGTGGTTCTTCGATCTCGCAGTCCTTGCATTTATCCTTGCAAATGGGTTGTGCGATTATATTTACACTGAAATCGTCTGTCAGGTTTCTATCAGCTATACGCTGTACCAAAATGCCCAGGGTATGGCCCTTACTCTTCCTGGAACAGCGTTCACAGATACCGAGAGTAATATCTGCAGAGTGCCACTCGATCTCAAGATAAGGTTCGCCTCTCTGCTGGCGTTTTCGTACAGCTTTTGGCACGAGGTGCGGGCAGGTATAGACCTGTCCTTTTCGTTCTAAGTTCATCTTTAATCCGCCAATAGCCTCGCGTATGAATTCAGTTGGCGGTTCCGAGGTACGCCCGGTGCATATCAACCCATTCTTGGTAGCATAAACATGTAATCTCTTCTTTTTTACAATGTCCAATACACCCATCAATAACCATTTTGGTTCATCATAATGCTGCACTGCCACAAGTTTCTCCTTCTTGGTTTTTCCACGAAATGCGAATTGGACTGTGCCGTATGGTGTCTTAAACGGTGCAAGATATGGTGCCTTGCCCTCGATCGCCAGTGTCAAGGTGGCCGCATACGCGCGTGCCAATAGATCACCGCGTGCCGAGAACTTCTTTAACATACGCTCATCATCGGCAAAGCTCTGGATGCGCTCTACCTGTTTACGTACAACATCAAAATAGCATCTGCTGTGGCCTATGCATTTTGGTAGAATTAACTCGGGATCCTTCTTTAACCTCTTTGCTTTTTTAATAAGATCTTTTTCCAGTACCTTTGATGCTGTTCGTGCACCGGTCCGGATTCGATATTTTTTCGTTGATGGCATGATATTGATTCCAAAGATTTTTGATTGTAATATATATTATTGAGATTTAAATCTTTATGATTAAATTAAGTATTATTGAATTGGATGTCAACATATATTTTTGATGTTAGGTTATGGGTTATGGGTTATAGATGATAAAGTTAAAGGCTGAAAGACGAGAGACCGGTTGACTGGTTGACCGGGTGACCAGTTTACCAGATGATCGGCGGACCTTCAATTAATCCACCTTGAAATCCTTTTCGATCACGAACGAACCAATATAATCGCAATCTTTACAATGGTATTTATATCCACTGATAAGGCCAGCTTCATAGTACAGTTCCTTGCTGCCGCATTCAGGGCAGAGGAACGTTGTGACCTTATTGGGCTTTTTTATCTCGTCTTTATCTCCATGGTGCACTTGTTTTTTAACCTCATATTTTTCGTGCCAACTAGTCTCTTCCATAGGGACCGAGCCTATCTTAAACTTCTTTGAAGGTCGTGATTTGGATTTGGTTTTCGCGCTGATTTTCTCTCTTTTCTTGAATTTCTGTTCGGCTTCAAATACCTTTTCCAAACCTGATCTTTGTGCAAGATCGATACTTTCTTCACCACCATCCCCAGTAAACAGTTGGGGTGTACCAGATGTGAGAAAATAGAATATATACATCATAAGTAAAATTATTCCAACACCGAGCCCCAAGGCGCCATAATAAAACATTGGCATGTTGGCATAAAACAGAAACCCGCTTGACATTACCAAAATAACCAGAAATATGACTAGGAGCTTGGTTCTGAACTCTACACGGTGAGCTTCACGGTCCCCGACACTGAATATATCATTTTCTTTTTTCATTGTAATGAATGGTATGTTTCTAATACGATTTAAAAATAACTGAGATACGGCTTGAAGTGAATATTAAATTTATTTTAATATAAAATATAAATGGAAGTAGATTTAAATATGTTAAATATAATTCAGATTAAGACCCATATGGTATTATTGATTACTGATATCAAATTTTAAGGGGGTAGTAAAATATTAGCAGACAAGTATAAATTTTCCCGCCACTCCAATTACGTGTTGAGCTGTATCATATTCACTGTGTTATTGATAGGCCTTATACCCTTAGGGCAAATCTCTTTCAATTCAGAAGCAGCTGCCGAGCACAAAGAATACGAAACTGAAGGGTTTTCGGTAAATATCACTATCCCAAAGAACACTTATAAATCTGTGGACGTTAGCTTCATAACTGGCAACTCACTTGAAGTGGTGTATACCTTACAGGTGAAGGACAACCTTCCGGTTGATGCATGGTTCGTGAACAACGATAATTATTTGCTCCTCTCTGGCGATGCACAGTTTCTATTTTTCATGGATGGTACCGGTCAGCAAGTATCATACATGAAACGAATAGTAACGTTGACCAAGTACGACAACTATAAGCTGGTGATCACTAATTATTATGCCAACCAGACCGTAGAAGTGAATATTTTTGGTGAGGTCAGGACCTATTTCGATGTGCCGCCTGAAGAACCGCCTACTGAAGACGATGATGTAAAAGAAGACTCAACTGAATATCCGCCAGTGATGTATTATTCTTTGGCTGCTGTCATTGCGATCATTATCATTCTGTTAATAATTGTAATAATTCTTTATAATAAGCTGAATGAGGCCATTCATGGTATAGAAAAGGTTCAGGAAAAACAGCCTTCCAGAAAGCCCAAGAACAAGCCGAAGGCCCGTAAAGATAAAGCAAAGGCCAAGGCTAAACCCAAGCCAAAACCGGAAGCGCCCAAGAGAGCCCCAACCAAAAAGGCCAAACCGACCAAAGAGAAAGAGAAAGCTCCGCCTGCGAAAAAGCCTGAAGATGGCAAAGAATCTAATTCGGTCATGTTCTGCGGTCACTGCGGCGCGCCAACGGAGACGCCGTTTTGCAAGAAATGCGGCAAGAAAGCGTGAACTGACCAGTATTTTTAACTGGTGTTTATTTATCATAGCTTGATTGTGCATTTTTTAATTGCACATATATGACTTATTAGTAGATGACGCCACAAGTCATATATACTTATAGATTATATATGATTAATAGTGATATTTTGGATACAGTCATATTGGAAGCGCTAAGGTCAAAACTCCTAGAGCGAATGGATTTTAACACGCTGCCGGGATCTATCTGGAAACGCTGTGCAGCACTCAACACATGGGGTACAAATGCCATCGAAGGTAGCACAATTACACACGCAGAAGCTGAGAAAATATTACTGGAGGGGCGCAGTGTCGCAGGTAAACCCATAAAAGATGTAATGGAGACCATCCATCACGAACGTGCGTTCAGGGGTCTTTTAGAAAGGCGAAAAAAAGAGATCTCTCTAGTAACTATTCTTGAGCTTCACGAGGAGGTGTTTCGAGCTATACTCTCTGATGCGGGGCAATGGCGTAGGATCAATGTACGAATTTCCGGCGCCAGTTTCACACCGCCAAGACAAGAAAAGGTCCTCAACGAGATGGAGGCCTGGGTAAAGGATAACAGGCAATGTGATGTTGAAGGTATGGATACTTTTGAACTAGGTGCAAGAATGCATTTCGGCTTCGAGCGTATACATCCATTCAGCGATGGCAATGGACGCATAGGAAGACTTCTTTTGAACCTGCATTTTATTCGGAGAAATTGGCCTTTTGTCCACGTACTGCCGCGGCATCGGGATGAATATTTAGAAAGCCTGGATGCAGCATTTGGAGGTGATCCTACCTTGCTTGTGAACTTATTGAAGATGCTTATGGGCGCAAGCCTGCTCGACCTACTGGACCAGGTTGGAACTCAAGAGGACACGCTAATATCGTTAAAAGAGGCCGCAAGATCTTACCCGTACAGTGAAAAATATCTTGCATTGCGGTGCAAGCAGGGTGAGCTGCCCGCATTGACCTCAGGCCGGGAATGGAGAACAAGCCGACGGGCAATGGAGCTGTATGGAGATATCATTGGAAGGAAGTGAAGAATTGATTGTGAATTGTTAATCATGAATGGGGAATTGAACGAATGGGGGAATGAAAGACTGGGGATCGACCAGTCGGCTAGTCAACCAGCAGACCAACCCACTAAAATGATACTTAATTCTTTATTTTGTTCCAGCCTTATGGCTACGAATAAAAAAAGAAAAAATTAGGGGCCTTTGCGAGACCCCTAAAAGTTCCCGAAATGGGATATCATTGTAGTTGTTAGTTATCTCTCAACTAACTATCTTTCGGGTGACTTCCCCAGATTTTTTATGGAAGTGGCGTTGTAATCGTGTACTCAATGAATATTCCTTCCAGATGGATATCCGTGGGGTTCGTTGGCACTTTCCATAGCGCATGTACGAGGTACACATTGGTTGTTGAGTTGACCGGGGTAAAGGAGACCGAAGTTGTACTCAACGTTGATCGTCCGGGAGTACCGCTGCTCGACAACGCACCAGTCATTCCCCCCATACCCCCCGTACTTGGATTGTAACGAAGGAGCGACACTGTAATATCTTCTGTCGAGTCGCTGTCTTTGATGTACGCAGTGAATTTTGTAATGTCCGCGCCGTCTGGAAGCTGGACGGAAGCATAGAAACTGACGGTCTGTGCGGAGGTAGTGCCTCTTATATTGTGATAACTTCCATAATTATCGATGCAATACGAATAGCTACTTGACCCAGGGGCGAATTCACTTGGTGGTATCGAGAGGTGGCGTGTTGTTATCGGAATTGTGATGCTACCATCGACTTTCAAATTACCTGCTATGTGCAACTTTTCTGTCGGGTTCGTTGTGCCGATGCCGACATTGCCGGAAAAATATGCAGTTCCGTCGTTCACCACCCAAAACCGGTTGGCGCCACCAGTGCGGATACGGAAGGCCAGATAGTTAGGGTCTGAACTGCCTGTATCTACTGTCATGCCTAAGCCTGTCGTTGACGGATTTACAATTTTGGCCGCCCATTGACCACCTATATTGTGCTCGACATGAAGGCGGGTTATTGGATTCGTCGTCCCTATGCCGACATTACCTGATGTTGTGTATACATTTCCTGTACCAGTCCATGAATCATCAGTATCATCATACCCAACTGCTGCGTGGTCACCCCAGCCGTAGGCGGTGTTCCATTGACCGGAATTACCACCTGTGGCAGTGATGACACCGTTAACTTCTAACTTGGTTGACGGGCTCGTCGTGCCGATGCCGACATTGCCGGAAAAATATGCAGTTCCGTCGTTCACCACCCAAAACCGGTTGGCGCCACCAGTGCGGATACGGAAAGCCAGATAATTAGGATCTGAGCTACCTGTATCTACTGTCATGCCTAAGCCTGTCGTTGACGGATTTACAATTTTGGCCGCCCATTGGCCACCTATATTGTGCTCGACATGAAGGCGGGTTATTGGATTCGTCGTCCCTATGCCGACATTACCTGATGTTGTGTATACATTTCCTGTACCAATCCATGAATCATCAGTATCATCATACCCAACTGCTGCGTGGTCACCCCAGCCGTAGGCGGTATCCCAATTGCCTATTTGTGTACCTGTAATACCTGCCGCCGGGCTAACACCGAACACGGGGTCGGTCTCGGTGTATGATGACATATACCCAGCTGCTGCATGATCGCCCCAGCCGTAGGCGGTGTTCCATTGACCAGAATTACCGCCTGTTGCGGTAATGACACCGTTCACGTCCAGCTCAGTTGTGGGCGCTGCAGTCCCGATACCAACCTTGCCATCTGCTGTAATAACCATCCTCTGTTGACCATTTGTAACTATCCTCAGATCTTGGTTATTTGTCGTTCCAAAAACATCGCTGCTGCTGACTGAATTGCCTTGTGTGCTCCATTTTTTACCGGCCGCTGCGTTCACCGACGGGGCCAAGGTCATTGTTACAAGCAAAACCAATGTTAGCAACATGATGATCTTTCCAATTTTTCTAACTTTCATTTATTTTCCTCCACGTTTTTATCTAATTTTTTTTTCTTATTATCAAACGCTATCAAAATTCTAACACGATCAAAACTTTCAATTAATTCGATCTGTTTGTTCTTTACGGCATGACCACCTCCACTTTTCATAGGGGTTTGTTTTGTTTTGGAAAGTTATCAAATTCTTATCAGTTTTTCTTTTTTTCTCGAATTTATTTTACAAAACTGATTTACAATTTGATTTGCCCCCAGATCATATTATTTTTCAGCCTCCCAGTAATCTGTTCATCAACCCATTAGCAAGAAAAAACGAGAATGTTGTTCGATCCTACTCATCAATATATCTATTACTTAGACCTATTCCCTACTCTTCCCAGAATGGGTTTCCTTTCTATCCCAAATGGGTTTTTAAATATTTATCTCTTGCTATTAGATAAAAATATTATTTTAAATTAGGATCAATATATCTAATTTTCAATAATTAAGAGATTAAAATAGAATAATAAAAACAAGAAAAAGAAAAAAAGAAGGATAGACAAAATGTCCATCCTTTTATTTTCGGATAAATTCTGTTTTAATGTACTACACAAACATAGTCTCCGTTTCTGTAGAATGCTCCTACTGTTAGTCCACCCGATATGGCTGCTGTATTACTTCCGTATGATGGAAGTCCAACAACATGTAACGCGCTTGTGGGTGCTGTGGTTCCGATGCCGACGTTTCCATTCGAGGCTACTAATAGGTCTGGTGCTGCCGGTGCAACGTAGGTTTTGAAGGTATAATCGCTTATGCCATAATAGGTTTTTAGATCATTGGTTCCGCCCGGATAAGGGTCGCCTCCTGCCTTCCACAACATACCGGTTCCACTTGAATAAGGATTGGAACCCTGTACACGATAAGTGTATATGCTACCACCAGTAACATCCACTGGTGTGCTGAGTGTGCAAGCTACCCAGGCGTATTTATTCCCACCAGTAATGGATTGAGTGTGTAATAGCGTACCGCCAACTCCTTGACCCGAATAGATTTTCAATGTAAAAGTGGCTGTTGTCGAGGGATTCCGCCACATCAAGTCCAGGCGCGTCAACTGACCACTCACTCCGGGTGTGAATGATTGCCAGTTGTCGGAATCACTTGGTTGATAATGGGAAAGGGCGGTCTGGAACTGGTCCAATGCTGCCGGGCCAAAAGAGTTTCCAGTTGTTACTTCGAATTTGCCAGTAGGGGTTGCGGTTCCGATACCAACTTTACCATTGTTAAGCACTAATTGGTTAGTTCCAGCCACCAGTCCATTCGTGGGAAGGTTGAGTATTCCAGTCATGGTGTCGCCAGCCTTTTCTACCCATACATCACCTGCTCCACCTGCAACTAAACCTAGGTTGGTTCGTGCGATGGCAGCATTTAGACCAGTGGAGCCGCCATCCCATTTCAATCGATCAGTGTAAGCAGTGTTCCAATTGGAAACCTGTGTGGCAGTTATTCCCCCTGCGGGGCTTGCACCGTAAACTGGGTCGGTCTCGGTAAAGCTTGTCAAATAACCGTTATTGGCGACATAAGCATCCACTTGTCCTTCTGATAGTTGTGTATTGTCGTCACCATCAGCGATTCCAGCGGGTATGCCGGAAAGCTCAGACCAGTCGATACCGTCCTTTACGGAAGCAAGAACAGTGGGGTCGGTCTCGTCAGTGTTCGTGAAATGGTCGAGATCACTAATCTGGCTCTCGGTTATGGAAATACCTGTGCTTTTATCCCATGCACCGAACACCGGGTCGGTCTCGGTGTATGATGTGAGATACCCCGCTGTTGCATGATCGCCCCAGCCATAGGCAGTATTCCATTCTGATACATCCGTACCATCTATCCCAAATGCAGTGCTTGCACCAAACACTGGATCTGTTTCGGTGTACGAGGTTAGATAACCCACTGTGCTGTGGTCACCCCAGCCGTAGGCGGTATCCCAATTGGCTATTTGTGTACCTGTAATACCTGCCGCCGGGCTAACACCGAACACGGGGTCGGTCTCGGTGTACGATGACATATACCCGGCCGCTGCATGGTCGCCCCAGCCGTATGCGGTGTTCCATTGGCCAGAATTGCCGCCTGTTGCAGTAATGACACCGTTCACGTCCAGCTCAGTTGTGGGCGCTGCAGTCCCGATACCAACCTTGCCATCTGCTGTAATAACCATCCTCTGTTGACCATTTGTAACGATCCTCAGATCTTGGTTATTTGTCGTTCCAAAAACATCGCTGCTGCTGACTGAATTGCCTTGTGTGCTCCATTTTTTACCGGCCGCTGCGTTCACCGACGGAGCCAAGGTCATTGTTACAAGCAAAACCAATGTCATAAGCATGATTATTTTTCCAATTTTACTAACTTTCATTTATTTTCCTCCAAATTTTTTTTCTATATATATCTTTATTTTTTCTTGTTATCGAATGCTTTCAAAATTCTAATTCTTTATAATTTTTTTTTAAACAATTCTGGTTTGGGAAATTCTACTTTTTTACCACCTCCAATAATTAAAAGTTAAATGACGCCCATTGAGATTGAATTATTATTTCTTACATAATTAAAATTATTTTTATTGTTTTAAAATAAAAATAAAATTGGAATCTCTCGCATATACAATCTAACTCCTTGCCTCCCAATTATCCAATTTTTTCCGCACATTAATAGACGAAAAATAGCCTTCTAACAAATTTTATCCGATTGCTTTAAAAACATATTGAACTCTCTTAAATTATTCTGCTATTCATTGAGATTTTGAATTATAGGGGCAAGGTATTTCGCGTATATAGGTATTATGCACAAATTTATTTATTATCAAATATTAAATTAAAATATTGAGAAAATACATAATTTATAAACATCGACTATTTTTATTTTAAGAATTTAATGATCCTATTATTTTTCTTTCTTTTTGAGAGCGCGCTTTTTTTTCCGATACTCGCGTTTGGTGGATAATCGGACAAGGTTCAGACTAAGCAAGGTTTCTAAAAATTTTACGACGCGGTCTAAAACGGGTTCCACATCCTCATGATACTGGTCATCAAGTTCGGTGCAAATACTGGAGATATCATGTTTGCCGTCACACATAAGCCATATCTTTGAACCGATCTCATCAAGTGGCCGCCGGATCATGTCGGGCCCGCTAATTTTTTTGTGCAGCCACTCTTCGAACTTTGTAAAATTCTTGGGATAAATAAGCACAACTTGCCCGTCATCATCTTCCCATTTCACACGGCCGCGTACAGGGTATAATGATAACAACCGCTGCATTTTCGGGTCTAGCTCTCCAAATTTTACGGGCATGTGATCGCAGCCATAGTGATCTATTATAATAAAATTATTGGGTTCTTCTCCCAATTTTGGTAATAATAAAAAATTTATTGAGTTAAGGATTGTGTGATAATTTGATGAGTTGATGTTGGGTTGATAACTTGATGAATTGATGCTGGTTTGATAATTTGCTGAATTGATAATGGGATGATAATTTGCTGAATTGATTCTGGATTGATCAAGAAATTGATATTCCATTAAATTATCATGATATCGACATCTCCTCAAATTATCAAGTCATTGACATCACATCAAATACTACAAAATATGATGTGGACAATCGGGGTTAATATCGATCTCTAATTCATCAGCAATATTACGTTTCCCATCATAATAGAACAGATTATGGATGATAGCATCGGAGTGCCCCGAGATTATCTTTATGGCCTCGCGCACCTGGATGGCAGATACTATCGCAGTTGTTGTGATCTCTGCCGCCATTTTCTGCTCGAAAAATGTAATGTCCGTTCCAGTACAGCTGAAGCGTTTCTCCAGGATCTTCATATGTGTTTTGTTCATACCGCATTCTAAACAGCTGGTTTCGGGCGGGAATACAACCTGTACCTTTCCTACGAATCCAAGTGTAGCGGCATCAACATATGGGATTTTATTATAATAACTGTGGGCATTAATATGCAGCCTGGCACCGACATTATCCAAACATCCAAGAACTATATCATGGCTCGGGATAAATTCCTCTGGCATATCTTCGATCTTACTGGTGAAATGATCCACTTTGATATCTTTATCCATCAGTTTCATCTTTTCTGCCACGACCTCGGCTTTCAAGCGTTTCTTATCTGCATCCAGATCAGAAAAGAACAGGCAGCGGTTCAAATTTGAGCGTACTATATAGTCCATATCGATAATAGAAATGTTTCGAAATCCGGATAATATCAGATTTTTTGCCACTTCGTTCCCAATGGCACCAACACCGACCATGAGCACCTTGGCTTTTTGTATCTTCTCCAGATCCAGCCACGCTATTCTTTTTGTGCGCTCGAATTTATCCTCGTTTAAACTATCTGCGCGAAGGACGAGTGTTTCTGATCCGGATTTGGATACATTATTTATTTTTATTTTGGCCTTCGCGTCTTTTGTATTTACCACCTTGGCCGCCATGTTCCATCACCTGCTCTTGTAAGGTTAAATAGAACCATTATTTAATGATCTTGTGCAAATGAGTGATTAGTTATAAATAATTAACTAACATGGGAAAATGGTAATTGATTGACAGTAGCCGTGATGAGCTATTGATTGACAGATGCCTGGATTCATTGTTGATTGACAGATACCTTGATTCATTGTTGATTGACAGATGCCTGGATTCATTGTTGATTGACAGATGCCTTGATTCATTGTTGATTGACAGATACCTTGATTCATTGTTGATTGATAGATGCCTAGCTTTTAAAATAAATTCCAGGAATCACCTCAGCCCGGCAACTGTTCAGCATCAACCCATCCAGGTATCTGCTCAGCATCAACCCAGCACGGTATCTGCTCAGCATCAACCCATCCAGGTATCTGCTCAGCACCAATTAAGCTCCGCAACATTACAACCATTCTTCTTCTATTGTCACAGATTTATCGAAGTATTGTTCTATAACCTTTTGAACATTCGGGTTTGATTTATCATCCATGATTATTATTCCACATGCCCTGGTTATTTTTTTTATACTTTGAATGAGATCTTGAGTAAATTGTCGTATCTTTTCTTCTGTAATGTACGTACTCAGGTTGGTTATATTATCTACCAATACAAAGTCGATATTATCAAAATCAAAATTATACAAATTATCTTGGTCATTTTTCTTTTTGTTGAACGCATCCAGCATTCTGTCCAGAGAAAAGGCTTTATCGATCACACATACATTATCTCCCACCTCATGTTCCACACCGGCGATCGATGTAATGAAATCCAGGAATAGTAGGTTCTTGGTTGGTATGTTATGTGACCTCAATAATTTATCAATTAAAGTCGATGGATGGTTTATGCAAATATAGATACCCTTAAAATTTTCTTTTGATAGTATCTTAATAAGCGAAATATTTGCACGAATTACATATTTAGGATTTATTTTGACCAATAAGATCTCTTTATGTTTACCATCTAATTTCAAGCCCAATACTTCTTCCAGTTTTCCCACTGCTTTTGACCATCTATCTTTTTTAATTTCTATCTGACTTAATTTTGAAGTGGATTCGATCTTTTTAAGGTCATCACCGGATTCTTTACTGATCTCCAAAGCCTTTTCGAAATAGAATTTGGCATTACTCCATGTGCCTAGGATCAATGATAGATCACCAAGATTGATATGTAGATTGATCAATTGGGTCAGGTCCACCTCGGGCTCCGATGATGATGATGATGGTGTTTGTGATGTTGACATGTCAAGAGCCGAACGATAGTGAAACAGCGCTTCGTCATATGCGCAAAGCTCTTTTGCGATCTCAGCTTCTCTTATTGAATAATAAACCGCTTTATCGATGACACCGCCGCAGGAGAAATGATGGGCAAGCTCGACATAATGATCTTTCAAATTTTTATGATAAAGTTTCTCGATGCTAGCACCGATCCTAGCGTGTAGTATTTTCTTCCGTCTCGAGCCAAGATCGTTGTAAATAACCTCACGGATCAAAGTATGATCGAATTTGTATCGATCAACATCCACTTCATGAATTATATTAGCGTTCATTAGTTTCTCGATATTATCTAATAGAAGCTCTTCATTGAGATCCATGGCCTCAAGCAAAATATCAAAATTAAAGTTACTACCAATGACCGATACATATTTCAATATCTGATCCACAAGGTCGTTATCTTTGGTTACCCTATTTATTCGCATACGAATTACTTCAGTGATCGAGTCTGGAATCTCGATCTTGGAAATATCCAATTTTTTATAATGTGTTTTATCTTCCAGATCTATCAAATTCTCCTCCAGTAATGATTTCAAGATCTCTTCTACATACAGCGGGTTACCTTCGCTCTTCTGAAAATTAAAACTTATCAATTTTTCAGGGACATCTTCATCAAGAATATTCTTCACCACTTGCACGATGTCTTTTCTTGTAAGGCGATCTAAAATGATTTCATTTAAACTATCTTGGAGATTTAACTTCTTTATATTTTCCATCATTGTTTGGATGAAGTTCTCACTCTCATTAATGTCTTCAGGGCGATAAGAACCGATTATAACAATATTTTTATCTACCATATTCTGGAATAAATATTGTAATAGCTGAATTGACGACCTATCTGCCCAATGCAGGTCATCAATAAATAGAATTAACGGCTTTTTCGAAGCAATGTTTTTTATTAATAAAAGAATGGCTTGGAACATTTTATCCTTTTCTGCCACATAATCCATGTCAATTGGCCTAACTTGATATCCGGAGGCTTGGTATTCGGGAATTGATATATTTGAAAGATTTGGCATATTTGGCATTTTTGATGCAATTGTCGAGTCTTCAAATTCTGATGAGATCACGTGCATATACCGTTCAAATAACGCAATTTGTTGGCTGCCCAAGGTAGCGGGGTCGATGGGTAAAATCAAAACCGCATTATTCAATGCAATATCGTCTTTTAATAATTCGACAAATTTTAAAACATTCTCAAAATTATTTTGCAAAATTAGATATTCCAGGCCATCGAGTAATACAACACTGTTTTTATTTTTTGAAACGAAATCCTTGATCACCCACCGTAATTTTTCAATGTGTGACGGGTCCAGTGACGGTATCTCCGTGGGGCTGCGGGTGAGCCAGTACATCTGGGAACTTTCCAGTTCATATTGCTTGTTGACCTCATCTGGATGTGTACGTGTAATGCATAACCCCAAGCGTTTCGGTTGCATCAATTCCTTGAAGGTATTGAAACTCTTTTTTATATTACTACCTTTGAACAGATAGCTGCCATAGATCGATGTGCCTGCAGATAGAAATCCGCGGATCAATGGCATTATACTTATCAACTCGGGCGATACCTTGCAGATGATATCACTTATCTTTTCATTCTCATTTTTGTCATCCATTGATTCCAGAAGGCCGAACCAATTGCGTAATGCTTCGATAAAAGGCGAATATGGATCCAACCCTTGATGATATTTACATCTCCCTCTAAGATATTGTATATTTTGGTCAGAACTCCGATCTACAAATTCTGAGACCAATCTGGTTTTTCCGATTCCCGCTTCACCGCTGAGCAATAATAAAGTGCCTTTGCCAGTACTTGCTTCATTTACCATATCTTGGATCTCAGCAAGTTCATTCTTTCGGCCAATAAATTCCTTTGAGGTGATCTTGATCTTAGAAAACTCCATTTAAATTAACCACCGATTATTTCCTCTACCAATTTAATTATATTCAATACCAATCCTTGACTTTCTCCTCTCAACTTGGTTTTTTGGTTGGAATACTTAAATATTGAATTAACCTATCGCAAGCCGGCCTGGACCGAGAATCCTTTCTGAGAAAGATCCACGGCGTGTTTACCAGTGGTATGGTCTGAGCCGCGCATCTTTAGGACCTCTAAATATTTCCTACGACCGTCCTCGTATTCAATATTAGATAATATGATCACACCATCTGCGGTGTACGCAATGTCTAGAGGATACTCTTCATTCTGTTTGGACTCACCGGTCAAAATCGTGACCGCCTGCCAGTTTTTTAATGATGCAGATAGATCATATAAAAATTCACGATAATTAATATTTAAAAGAGTATCCACAACAGTAATCGGGTCGATCACTATACGTTGTGGCATGATCTCAGCGATCTTATCCTCGATAAAATTACGAAGCTTATGGGGCTGTTTTTTTATAACCGAGCTCAGATCCAGGTATTTGATCTCATTACCCAAATAATCCTTATTAACGAATTCATATCTGGAAGTGAACCGGAGCATCCATTGTGTGGGTTCACTGAAAGTCGTAAAATATAATCCTTGTTCACCATTCCTTGCACCTTCGAACAAGAACTGGAGTGAAAAGGTCGTTTTGCCGGTGCCTGGGTTGCCTGCCAAAAGTATTGTTGACGGGAACGGGAAACCACCTTCTAACATCTCGTCCAAACCAGGAATCCCACTTTCAATTCGAACAAAATCAACGGTCATTGTTATCACATTGCCTCATCGGATGAACTGTTTTAAATTATATTCAAATAACTTTCACACTAATCTTTATTAAATTCTAATTTATCGAAACCAATCCTTTCTTATAAATAGTATCTAATTACCAATACAAATAATTTTTGTTAGCTCGAAACGTTGTTGGTAATTGCCAGGCCATTTGCAGTAAAAGCCAATGGGTGAAGTCGATTGTCATGTCGAGTTCCACGCATTTTTATTATTTGGATCCCATGCTCAATCTCAGAATCCTGACCGGTTAGATTGTGCAAAAAAATTACACCCGATGCCAGATAATGCTCGAGTTTAAACGATTCGGGTTTTTCATGCTCGGAAAGCAGCAATACTGTTACATCTAATTGTTTTAACGAATTCATGATCTTCAATATCTCTTTTTCTTCTTTACCGCGGTTTCGGCCTTGGCCTTTGGTGATAAATGCAAGTGCTGCAGTAGAATCCAAGACCAAGCGTTTAATGTCGGTCTTTTTTATGATGGGTTCGATCTTCTCGAACACGTTTTTCGTAGTTGTTGTAGTCTGACTGGCACTTAGGTCATATATCATATCACGGGAGCTTTCGGTTTTTTTATCTTCATCCGAAAATAGTTCGGAACCCGCATCCATAAAAAATATCTTCTTGCTTTTTACATGATCTATTAAATTAAAATTATATCTTGACATATATTTGATAACGTTTGTTGGGTTATCTGTAAATGATACATACAATCCTTTTTCATCACGAAGCGCGCCCTCCACAAGAAATTGTATTGCAAATGTTGTCCTCCCACTACCGGGGGGGCCACATATAATATATACCTGGTTATTGATCAAACCGCCTTCCAGCAACTTGTCAAAACCTGCTACACCTGTTTTTAATCTCATGCAAAGACCCTCGGAAAAAAAATATTCTAATAATGGAAAATAATAGCGGGGGATGGATTTGAACCAACGATCTACGGGTTATGAGCCCGTCGGGATTTCCTGGCTACCCTACCCCGCTATCTAAATTCATATCTGTTATGTCAAAGTTAAACAATTTGTTATGACGGTATGATGCCATGAGGTTATAATGTTATAATATAATTATTTTAATGTTAGAAACCGGGTATACAATGGGATATTAATTAAAGTTACTGCACTTCTGCGTTTTGATTTGATAGATTTATAATTTTAGTTCCACAAGATGGATTGACGCAGAACTGTAATCGAGATGAATTGACAATGAGTGGTAGTCAAAATGAATTGATGCTGAATCGTGGTCGAGATGAATTTAAGCTGGATCGTAATCGAGATGAATTTATGATGGATCGTAGCTGAGCTGAGTTGATGTTGAATCGTAATCGAGCTGAATTAATAATGAATCGTAATCGAACTGGATTGACGCTGAATTGTAATTTTCCAGCTCAACAATAATTCTACCCGACTACAGTCAAGCAATAAATAATCTCGATTATTACCCTGCAATAAGCAAGCACCGCTAATTACTCGGCCACTATCCGGATCCCACCATCTTCATAATATATCCAGATGTTATCCTTTATCTCCTTTGTTAGGTTTGACAATGCATTGTATATGTCATCTTCCGATAAGTTCAATGCTTTTGCTGCGTCAGGGGTTGACCATTTCTTACTTTGGAAATCATTGGCCTTGATAAATTCATATACCTTTTTTTCCAGCTCGCTTAGATCTTCATAAGACATTTATTCCACCTAAACATCTATAATTATTCCAGGCGGTCATTGCTCAATAACCTGATCTCAAATATCAGTGTTAATCCTTTGAGCTCTCCAGCATCATAAGCCTGCTCGGGTGGTATTGCCACCACATGTGTTTCACCAGGTATCATGCCGATGATACCGTTTTCAAAGCCAGGTATTACAACAACATATTCCAATTCTTCATTGAACTTGTTATATTGAGATTCATCACTTAATGATATTAATAACGGTTGTGGAGCCTGCACATCACGCATAGATTTATCGAATACGGTCCCATTTATGAACGAACCGAGGTAATAGGCAGATACCTTATCTCCATCTAATGCTTCGTTTTTCTCGTCCAACTGCTTGATCGTCAAGTCGATCTGGACCGTATCCAAGATCAATGTCGAAGATCTGGCTTTTAGAAATACATTTATTGGTGTTGGAACTCGGTATTCATTAGTCAGATCTGAGGTAACATCCAATATTACTGCCGAACTTGAACCGGGTTTTAATTTAAAACTGTTCTTATTATATTTGATTTGAATATTTTTGATTTCATTATCATCGGATAATTCGTATATCTCCTCTCTGGCTCCAGTATTTGTTACTTTTAACAAATAATTTGTAATACCGTTGATGTTCAATATATGCCAACTGTGCTTATCCCACTCCTGGGTTAGATCTGAAATAACAAATAACTCACCCGATAGATTACCAGTGGTTTGTTGATCATTATCCGAACTTGTATCTGCACCAAAAAAACCGTAAACAAAAAAGTAGCCGCCCAGGGTTCCTGTTATTAAAATAATAGCGATAACAAGCACAAGCATATCTTGTTTTTTTCGTGATAGCTGCTGCTTGGCCGGAGCTTGACTGCGTCTACGCGATCTGGATAATGAGCTTAAATCCTCGTCAACATCAAGATATTCATCATCATCCTCGAACTCGAGCAGTTCTTCATCTCGTTTGGTCTTTCGTCGACCAGCCCTATCACGTTTCTTTGCCATGGACCCTCAGCCTTTTATATTGATAATTAATATAATTATTATAATAATAAATTTCCTCTTTAATCACGCTCGATCTTTATTATTTTAAATTCATATCTTAATTCCACACCAAAATTCTCACGGTTGAAATCTATGGTTATTCCATCCTGGATGGAGATTATAATTCCGGGATATGGTTGTTGTGACTCGATGATCTGAGCAGTAAGGTCTTCAAAGGTTTTATTGTAAAATTGCAATGCCTCTGCGTCAATGGCCGAGTTGATAATGCTCATATCGGGTCGGTGCTGGATGCTAATGACTCCGGCGCTGCTTGATATTGATTCAACTGTAACGCTCCACGGAAAAATGTCAAGCGTCATGCCAATATTCGGTTCGTTTTTGATAGTGATCGTTTCATTGGTGATCGATTCGATCCGGATCGTCCAATTCCAATAAATATCATTGAAGGTCATACCAAGCATTAATGGTAGTTCATTTGGATATCTTGCCTCGAACTCTACACGATCGATCATCTTGTAAATGTCTACAGTGTCCATTAATTGTATCTTCTTTTCCAATGATTCATTTCTCTTGCCATACCCATCTTCCATCGAAATATCACCATGATATGTTTTATCCTCACGTACATTAAGAGATAACATTAGATCATTGAAACCCGGGTTAACTTCATCGCTTAGGTCGCGGCCTATGATCGCAGTCATCTGTTCACGAACGATGGGGTCGCCAGTTGAATTTAACAAGATCGTGTTAAAGGTCACACATTTTGGTATTGAATCGTCGAGGGCAATTTCTTCATCGGTTGTCTGATAAACACAATAGCCCAAATTACCGTCTGCATCTTTCGTGTAGATATATTCGGTAAAGTCAAATGTGATCAGATCTCCTTCCTGGACAGTCAGCGAGTTATCATCCTTACTCTTACCTTTCTTATCTTGATCCTTATACCAGGAATAAGCAAGAGCGCTGACTATGCCTACGATGACCAGTATTATTACGAGGACGCAAATTGCATCGGTACGATTCATGATATCACATTATAATTAAATTATATATTTTATTACCAGAATTTTTGTAATGAATGTTATTCTCATATAATATATTTTAGTTACTCATAATCATTCAATTCAATCGAAGAGTTATTTAACATGTTCTAATATTGCCCTTGGGAATTATCATGACAGTTACAATTGTAGTCGGCGCACAATGGGGTGACGAAGGTAAAGGAAAAGTTATAGATTATTACGCGAAAAATGCGGATTATATCGTGCGATTCCAGGGAGGAAATAATGCGGGACATACTATCCAGGTTGGCGATGATGTGTTCAAGTTCCATATATTACCCTCCGGGATCATCCGGCCCGATAAAACCGTGATCATAGGTAACGGAGTCGTGATCGACCCAAAAGTTTTGCTGGATGAGCTCTCCGAACTCAAGAGCCGTGGTGTGCCCATAGCCAAGGTGTTGATAAGTGACCGTGCAAATGTGATCATGCCGTATCATAAATTGCAGGATTCTGCCGAAGAGAACGCAGAGGGTGATGCAAAGATAGGTACCACCGGCCGCGGTATCGGTCCGACATATACAGATAAGACCAACCGTCATGGTATCCGGATCGGCGACCTGATCGATGATGAGCTCTTGATGGGCAAGCTCGAAAATATTGTGCCTGCCAAAGAAAGATTACTAAGATCCCTTGGAAAAAATGCAGAGTTTTCGGTTCGAGATATCTTCGAGGAGTATCGTGGGTTTGGCCGTGAGTTACACGATCATATCATGGACTCATCGGTTGTTCTGAACCAAGCTATCATGGCAAATGCAGATATATTGTTCGAAGGCGCCCAGGGTGCCCAACTTGATGTAGATTACGGCACATACCCCTATGTCACATCCTCAAACACGATTGCGGGTAATGCTTGTGTGGGTTCCGGAATAGGCCCGACACATATCGATGAAGTGATCGGTGTTGTAAAAGCATATACCACGCGTGTTGGCAAGGGGCCGTTCCCAACAGAGCAAGATAACGAGACCGGCGAACTTATCAGAAAAAAAGGTAATGAGTTCGGCACCACCACGGGGCGGCCGCGGCGGTGTGGCTGGCTTGACATGGTGATATTAAGAACCGCCTGCCGGTTGAACGGATTAACTGGCCTGGCCATTACACGGCTGGACGTGCTTGGCGGGGTCTCCAAGCTATTGGCCTGCCATTCATACATGTATAACTCTGACAAGCTCGTAAATTTCCCGGGTAACCTGAGGATTCTTGAGATGTGCAAACCACAATACCACGAATTGCCGGGCTGGGATGAGTTGCAGAAAGAAGAATGGCGCGAGATTGCAAAAAAGGGGTACGACGCACTGCCGGAAAACCTGAAGAAGTATCTGGAATATATCGAGAACGATTGTAAAACACCCGTGAAGATAATATCTATCGGACCGGGTAGGGAAGATACGATAATGCAGAATTAATGTTGAGGATATTTGAAACACACAAAAATAAGCTAATATAAAAAGAGAATCTTATTTTTGTTAGGGCTAAAAATTCTTTATATATATTTTATACTGACAACAGAATTGTTACCCTTGTAAAAATTTGCTAAAGCAAATTGACAAGTCAAATTGGAAAATGAAAAGTGAAAAGTCAAATATTAAAAGTAAAAATGTAAAGATGGGAATGGGGAATACAATTCATTATTGCTGAGCATGGGAATGCGATTTATTATTGCTGTGCATGGTAATGCGATTTATTATTGCTGTGCATGGGAATGCGATTTATTATTGCTGTGCATGGGAATGGAAACGACTAAATAAATTTCAATTCTCTATCCCCTCTCCCCAAACGATTGTAAACAATAATTCATTGAAGTGGTCCCCCTTCCCCAAACGATTTTATTTATTAAACAATCGTAGTGGTCGGCCGAAGGCCATGACTCTCGACTCTTTAGACCCTCGACTCTTTAGACTCCCGACTCCATAGACTGCCGTGTGTAATCTTTAAATCATAATTAAACCATTCCCCATACGGTGTGATCATTGGCAAAAATATTTATCGGTGTTGCGTGGCCGTATGCGAACGGCCCGATCCATGTGGGTCATGTTGCAGGTTGTTATCTACCGCCCGACATCTTCGCACGGTACCACAGGATGATCGGCAATGAGGTGCTAATGGTCTCTGGCTCTGACGAACACGGCACACCAATTACCGTGACTGCGGAACAGGAGTGTGTGGAACCAGCTGTAATAGCCAAGCGTTATCATGAGATAAATGCAAAGGCGCTGAATGATCTGGGCATTTCATTCGACCTGTTCTTCGAAACCTCTGACCCGAACCATAAAATCGTTGTACATGACATTTTCTTAAAGTTGCTGGAAAAAGAATACATTTACAAAAAGACCATGGAATTATTGTTCTGCACCCAGTGCAACCGGTTTTTACCCGATAGATATGTCGAGGGCCAGTGTCCGCACTGCGATCACGAGGCGGCACGAGGCGACCAGTGTGATGAATGCGGTAAACCGCTGGACACCATAGAATTGATCGGACCAAAATGCAAGCTCTGCGGTTCATATCCTGAACTACGCGAGACCGAGCATTTCTTTTTCAAACTAAGTGCGTTTCAGGAAAGGCTGATAGAATATACAGCAGATAAAGAACATTGGCGGCATAATACAAAAAACTTCATCCGCAACTGGCTCACGGGCGGGCTTCGTGACAGGGCCATCACACGCGATATCCGGTGGGGCGTGGATATACCCCTCGATGGGTTTGAGGATAAACGTATTTATGTCTGGTTCGAGGCGGTGATCGGCTATTTATCCACATCCAAAGAGTGGTCGCGGCGGTCGGGTGACCCTGACAAGTGGAAGGAGTTCTGGCAGGATACAAAAGTTAAGCATTATTATTTTTTAGGTAAGGATAACATCCCATTCCACACCATTATCTGGCCGGCAATATTACTCGGTTACGGCGGCCTCAACCTACCATACGATGTCCCGGCCAACGAATATCTGCGGTTCGAGGGCGAGCAATTCTCCAAAAGTCGCGGGGTGACCATTGATGTGCCTGACTTACTCAAGCACTACGACCCTGACCAGCTCAGATACTATCTGGCGATCAACATGCCAGAGAACCGTGATGCCGACTTCTCATGGGACGATTTCGAGAACAGGATCAATACAGAGCTTGTGGGCACCCTGGGAAATTTCATACATCGTGCTTTGACATTTACCGCCAAGAACTTCGGTGAGATACCCACCCTTGATGAAACAAAACTAACTGCCGAGGACCATGAAGCATTGCAGATGATCGATAAAACTTTTAAAGATGTATCTGTTAATATTGAGAAGTGCCAATTCAAAAATGCAATAAAAAATATAATGGCGCTTGCACATTTCGGCAATCGATACTTTGATAAAAAGGCGCCATGGTCACTCTTGAAAACCGACCGTGACGCGTGCGCAAACGCATTACATTTAAATCTGCGGCTCGTGAAAGCGCTGGCGGTTTTAACATACCCGTTCATGCCGAATGCTGCATTGCGGCTTTGGAACATGATAGGTTATCCGGATCCTATTGAAAATGCAGCTTGGTCGGCCGGTGTCGAAGGGCTCACGCAGGGTGCTAAATTAGCACATCCAGTTCCGTTGTTCAAAAAGATCGTGGTGAATGGTCAAGATAAAATTAAGGAAAAAAAGATAGAGGGAGTTATTGACATGATGAAATTTACGGATTTTCAGAAAGTAAACTTACGTATAGGCAAAGTGACCAAGGTCGAAGACCATCCGGATGCAGACAAATTATATGTGCTGCAGGTGGATTTCGGCAATGAACAGCGTCAATTGGTTGCTGGGCTGAAAGGGTATTATGAGAAAGAAGAGATCTTGAACAAGAATATTGTCGTGGTCATGAACCTTGAACCGGCAAAACTACGCGGTATTGATTCCAATGGTATGCTGTTAGCGGCTGATGATGGTAAGGGCGGCGTGGCATTGTTGATCCCTGACCCTGACCGCAATATTGCAATTGGTTCACGAGTGAAATAATGAGATTAGACCTTCATGCACATACGATCTATTCTGCCGATGGCAATGTTGAGCCCGAGATATATATTAAACATGCACAAAAAATTGGATTGGCCGGGCTTGCAATTACCGACCACAACGAGGTCAAAGGTGCAATAAAAGCATACCAATTGGCTAAAAAAAATAAAGATGTCACCATCGTACGCGGAGTTGAGGTCTCGACATCGAACGGACATGTTTTGGCTTATGGTGTAAAAGACAAAATACCGCGCGGCCTTACACCTGAAGAGACCAAAGAGCGGATCGTAGAACTGGGCGGTGTGGCTGTTGCCGCACACCCGTATAGGCTCGTATCCGGCCTTGGAGTTGAAACTGTAAAACAGGCCAAGTTTGATCTTGTGGAAGTATTGAACCATCGTTCACCCAAACATGAGAACGGCCGGGCCTTAAAATTAGCAAATGAACTTGGGGCGGGGTTGCTTGGCGGCTCAGACGCACATTATACCTGGGAACTTGGTCTGGCTGCAACCGAGTTTAAAATTGAAACAGATAATGAAGGAGATATTATTGCCGAGATCTCAAAAAAACGTACCGAGCCGATCGGCGAGAGCTCAACATTCTTCCAGGGCGTGGCCATGTACTCTAAACTTGTAGTACATTGGTTGAAACGCGGCTTTAAGAGGATTTAATTAGATTATAGATTATCAACAGGTCATCGTATTCATCTTTCTGCTAATAAAGGTTCAGAATCAAACACTTGTATATCGTGAACTGTTTACACACTCGGGTCTTCTACCTTCCCCATGAACAGAATTTGACCTGTCTCTTTGTGCTGGATAAAGAAGATGAAAGGGTGGTCGGCTTTGAACTCGATAGGTTGTGGAGAAGAAGATCCTCCACCTCCTTTTTCCTGCATCACCACAGCCGTAGCTGCTGCTGCTTCTGTGCCTTCCTCGTTGACCTCAACAAAGGACTGGTGAATGACTTTATCTATATACAATTCAGTTTCCGACGTGATCCCTGAAAAGTCAGCTCCCATTCCGAAAGCGGTAGGCATCCCCATGGAGATGAGCTTATCTGCCAGGCGATACTTTTGTTCGAACTTGAACTTTGGAAGGTATAGATCGACCCACTCCCCACTAATCTTATCCTTCAGGTCGTTCAGATATGTATGATCGAGTTTGGACTCAAGTGATGCAATATCATTCTCTTTTGGGAGCATAATATACATAGAAAGTTCTTCATCTTTGTAGGGTAATTGTAGTAATTGTGTATCAGAGTTGCTTGCATAATTGAGTTTTTTTGATTCATCGCACATATGCATCATGTCTGTCATGGTCTCCCCACTGCTCGAATTATAGAAGTTCATTTCATTTGTTGCGCTTTCGTCGAACTGATATTTCCAGTCTGACTTGAAATATATCGCATTGGTCAGTATCAAATAAGTTAGTACGTTTATATCACTTGGAGATAGCAGGTCATTGATCTTCTCATTGGTCTCTTTCTCAACCCAGTCATTGATCGTATCAACAGAACCGGCGGGGTCGCCGACGAAGTCTAGTTCTTGACCATGTGCCAGGTAACACGACTCAATTACATTCTTGTAATCCGCATCTATATTCCTTCCTTGTTTGAGCCAATAGGCATTCGCTGTTGAGAGCTCGTATGTGGTGCCATCTTTATTCAACTGACTTTGTAAAGACTTGACCATGCCCCATCTGGCCTGGTCGTCTTCCGGGAAGTCCAATACCTGCACCATTTCGGTAGCCGTCTGTCCTCTGGCCCCTTCGAAGGCCATGCCAAGAGCAATGGAAATACTGTATGGTGAAAAGAATACGTTCTCATCTGAATCAATTAGCTGTTTATACATCTGAAAAGTGAATTCGTTACTGCTGTTGACAAATTCGTTCATGCCTTTATTGATAACCGAATAAGTAGGGTGAATCGGTTCGTTGTCATCCTCATTATCATTATATTCAGTACACCCAGCCGCAACAACTACAGCAACTAGCAACAAGGCCACGAACATGTTCGGGAGTGCCTTTTTCATTTTATCACCAATAACATAATCCTATTATGTGCATATAAAAAGATTGGAACAGTTTTAATACAATTACATAATCCTAATATTGACCGATGAATGCCTATATTTTTTGCATAGACTAAATTGTGATCGAAAGTTTAATAAATAATTGGGTGTGCCTACGCTTTTTACTCTCCTATAATGGTCAACCTTTCAACACGATTTTAGATAACGGCTCGCGGGTATGCGAACCAGCCGAATATAAACGTTTTCTAAATAAAGGCAATTTAGGCGGAAAACCTGCAAGGTCTGGAGCCGTATACCCGCTTGTTGTGCGAAGTTGCCTAAAACTATACCAAACCATAAATCTGCCTCGGTGCAAGGTATTGTGGGAATCTATTTAAAAGATTTAAACGAAGAAGAAAACAAAGATGGCATTCGTCAACATACTTATCCTCATGTTTAACATTGTATTTTTTAGCTAAAAAAGCAGGACCTCCTTTAACCAATGGACCACAAATTGGGTGTATATCGGCGTTGTAGCTCTTAACAAGTTTTGACAACGGAGTCTTCCACATATTGCCCATACTCAGTCCCTGACAGAGATGAACGTTGCCATATGGATCAAGGTGAACTCTCTTTGGTTCTTTCAAATCTTCATATGGACATTCTGTTAGTTCTTCCCAAAATTTTTGTGGAAGTCCTTCTACTAATTTCTCAACTGCTCTACCTCTAAACACAACACCACCACTGACAATTGGCTCTCCTGTACTCAACTTATTTTTAATGTCTGTCCTGACCGTAGGTTTCTCAATACAAATAGGCTTAGCTAGTATGCCCAATCTTTTTGCCGCAGATAAAGATCGTTTAGCTGGATTATCTTTTTCATTTTCATAATGGAACAGATCATCACTTACCCGAAAATCAGATATATCCAATTTGTTGAGAGGGTCCAGCCAAAGTTCTGCATCTTCCTCAGATGTTGCATAATACCCATTAGTTACTACCCCCACTTTGAATCCAAGGTTACGAGCAATTTTAACTCCTTCAAGCATTATTGGGTAAAACAAAAATGGTTCACCACCTTCAAAGTATATCCATTCTATTGTTCCAATTTTGACTGCTTCATCAAGAGCCTCTCGTACCTGTCTCAAAGTGAAAGTCCCTTTAGCATCAGGTCCACTATATACAAAACAATCATCACATTTTAGATTGCACATATAAGTTAGAAGAAAATGAATTCCCGTTAACATGAGATTCCTCCTCAATTAAATATCGGCAATTTCGTAACGGTTGGCGAGTATCTGAAGTTTGCGTAGCAAATTTGGGTCGAGCGAGTGCAGCGAAGCGAACCGTATACCCGCGTGTTATATTCTTTTTTCCGAAGGAAAAAATGAGCCATAGTCTGCAAAATGGTTTTGTCGAAGGTAAAAAATGGCGAAGAGTCAACGGAAAAGACAGTAAGAAAATCAGATATTATTTTAGTTCACAAGCAACTAGATCGTCAATAAAAGAACGTGTTTTTTTTAAATTTTCTGTAAAACTTTGTGGATATTGGTATAATGGTGTCCTATCAACACCATGTTCATCAAAATATTCTCCACCTTCTCTAATTGTCCTTCCTTCACATAATGTTTTTGCTATCTTATTACAAAATTGTTTAAACTCTTCACCTCTACCATGTCTAAACAAGTATAAACCTAATGTTGAAAGTTTGGTACTATAATGCCTAATGCCATCTATACCTGGGCCATCATCTTCACCATAACTTTCTATATCTTCTGGAATTTGGCTTATTGCACTTTGTATTTCCAAATACTTTTGTTGCCCAAGTATTTCTAAAACATTATGTGTAAGCGATTTATCTAACCAATTAAAACCTGCCCGTTCTACTTTTTTCTTATTGTTTGATTGTTTCATACTAAATATAAATAAGATTGTATTATTTAAAACTTCATTTTTTATCGATATAATAATTTACCTTCTCCGTCGATTGAATATAACGGCTGCGGATATCTGAAGTTTGCGAACCTAGTGAGCAAATTTGGGTCGAACGAGTGAAACGAAGTGAGCCTGATATCCGCATGTTATATGACCGAGCCGAAGGCGAGGCAAGGAAACTGAAGGTTTTCGTAGAGTTGCCCGCATTTTTGGGCTGTGTGCCCTTTACTTTCTTCCCATTCTCATTTCATTTTGTTGGATCAATAACTCTGCCTAAGAATAATATATTTCCCGATTCTCTATCTTGTATTATAAATATGAATGGGTGATTTGCATAGAAGCTGATGGAAGGAGCGCTTATAACCATAACACCTCCAGTTGCTGCTGCAGCTTCTGTACCTTCTTCATTCACCTCAATAAAAGCTTGATGAATTACAGAACTAATAAAAAGATTGTTTGTGCCATCCATTCCCGAAAAATCTGCACCTGATGAAAAAGCTGTTGACATACCCATTTCTTTTAGTGTTTCAGCCATGTAATATTTGGTTTCAAACTTAAATTTTGGTATGCTAATATAAACTTCTTGCTCCGTGAAATTATTTTTCCATTCGTTGAGTTTTTCTAGACTAATAGATGCTTCAATCGAATCAAGATTGTCTGCTTTTGGTAAAAGTATATGCATAGACAATTCTTCGCTTTCGTAAGGCATTTCAAGAATCTGTAGTTCATCTGTCTCTGCATAATTGAAGTTTTCAGTTAAACTCATCATTGGGACTTTAACTGTTTTTTCAGAGTTTATTTTGAAATCTTGTTCCCATGTATTGTTTTCATCAAACTGCTTAACCCAGTTACTTTTAAAATAAATTGCATTAGTAAGTACGAGCCGTGTCATTTGATCAATATCACCCTTTTGAATCAAATCCTTAATCTTATTGCTTGTTTGCTCTTCCACCCAAGCATTAATCGTCTCACGAGATTTTTCAGTTTCCCCTATAAAATCAAGATTAGTTGCTTTTCCTCCATAATATTGTTCTATTAGATTTAAATATTCTTCTAAGAACTGATAATTCTCATGAGCCCATAATGCATTCGCTGTGTGAAGTGTATATTCTTTATCTTTTTTATTGATCTGAGTATAGATATTAACAAAATCAGATCTTCGTGTATCGTTATCTTCTGGAAAATAAAGTACCGACCCCATTTCTTCTTCTGTTTGACCTCGGGCACCTTCATAAATCATTGCTAAAAGTACTGACATACTGTATGGAGAAAAAAAGATATTTTCTTCTTTATCTTTAAATTCTGAATAAAGATCAAATGCAAATTGAGTGGTAGCATTCACAACACTACTTGCTCTTTCCGGAGTTATTTCGCTGTCATCTGTTTTAGGTGTTGGTTGTTTACTATTGGGTGTTGATTGTTTAATACAACCACACAAAAAGATATTTGAAATAATTGCAACGATTACTATTATTCCTATTGCTTTAATTTTTCGATTCATTTATAAATTAATAGGTCTCAGTAGTATATAAGGTTAATTAACTTAGTATTACACATCCTGACGGGCACACAGCCTTTTTTATTTTTCCCTCTTGAAATGCGGGCGATTTCATATAACTCGAATTATGGGTATAATACGTTCGCTTAACCCCTGTAATTTGAGTTATATGACCACCTTGCCCTATATTCCTACATGAACTTTGATAATAAAAATATTTGCCCTCAATATCCACAAGCCCTGATTGGGAAACTCCATGAAGAATTAACCCTGAGAAAATATTCAGCTCGAACCAGTAAATTATATGCCTCCATCATTGAACGATTCCTAGGATATGGAAGATCTCCAAGAGAATTCTTGTTGCTTCGCTCAGATAAAAGCAGGTCCACCATGTGAGTGTAAGAGTGTGTGAGTGTAAGAGTGTGTGGGTTTGGGAGTGTAAGAGTGTAGGAGAGTAAAAGAGGGATGATAAAATGGTTTTAATAAAAAAATTTGAAGAAATTGAAGCATATTGCAGAAGGTTTTGCAAGAAGATCTAATCGTGAATTTAGACAATTCTTGGATTATGCTCATGGATCATGTGCTGAGGTTCAATCAGCATTATATGTTGCTTTTGACCAGAAATATATTTCACAACAGCAATTTAAAAATATTTATAAACATACTGAAGAGATCTCAAGAATGATCACTAGTTTTTCCATTTATTTGCGTAATAAAATTGCCAAGTGAAAAATGCAAATAACTCCCCAAACTCAAACCAGTTGTCAGTTGTTAGTTGCCATTGAAATGAATTTAAACTGAAAACTAGTAACTGTTTTTGACTCCCTAAACTCACACACTCCCTAAACTCACACACACCCCAAACGATTGTAAACAATAATTTATTGCAGTGGTCTCCCAACGATTCCAAACAATAATCACTTGCAGTGGTCCCCCCTCCACAAGTGCTTAACATTGATAAAACATCAAAACGGTCTATTATACACAATCAAATTATTATCGTACTTTCAATCGAAAAATAATTAAAATTAATCAGAAATCTATTTATAATAACACCTACTTAAATATTTAATCTTCAGTCTCAGGGGTATTTAATGACACATTGGATATCGTTAAAAATTGCTCGGAAAATTTGGATGTTAGCCTTATTTTTTGTTGTGATCTTTTTTACAGTTTCAATATTTGGTACAAATATAATAACACTAACATCAAATGTTGAAAGTGAAAAAAACCTGAACCAACCTATTGACACCACCCGCAGTCGGGCCCAGACCCATACCGTATTCGCGGAAGACTTCACAGCTGAATGGTGCCAATACTGCCCCGCAGCATCCGAGACATTACGGCAATTGTCCAACTCGGGTGGATATCAATTCTACTTTGTTTGCATGATCACCCAGGATGAGAATCAAACCGTGATCTCCGATGATGCTCAGAACCGAGCAGATGAAATGAGTGTCTCGAGTTATCCCACCGTGGAGTTCGATAGCGGTTATTATGAAGAAACAGGCGCACCACAGGATGAAAATGGATATGTCCAGGCAATTGAGGCATGCGGCGATCGAAATGTAGCGGATATAGATATAAAGTTAACCTCGGAGTATTTGGGCACTGCAAAATTGGACATTGATGTGGAGATCGTAAATAACGATGATTCAACGTATTCCGGCAGACTCAGAGTGTATATTGCAGAGATCGATTCAAGATATTACGATTACGACGGTAATCCCTACCCAAACGGTTTTTTGGATTTTGCCATAAACAGGGATATTGATGTTTCATCGGGCAGCACAATTTCCGAGTCGGCCACTTGGGATGGTGCGGCGGTTGTAGATGGTCTGGGAGATGATTATGGCGATATTGACCCGAACAACATAATAGTGATCGCCGCGATGTTTAACGGCGAGAGCACACCATTTCGTGAGCGTGATCTGCAGCATTCATCAAAAGTTCCTAATCTATTCTTAGTTGATGAAGCTGACGCAGTATATTTAAGTGGAGAATCGGTTATTGATGAGGATCCACCGGTTGTGAATATTTTATCGCCTACAGAAGATGAAGTGTTGCCAGGAGCGGATGAAGAACAAAGTGATTCAGTTAAGATCATAGCCGAGATATCTGATGATGCAAGTATTAAAAGTAAAGAGTTCGAGATCGATAATAACGGCATTTGGATGCGTATGTATCCACTTGTACCCTATGATGACCAATATTTTGTATTTTGGAATCTGGACAGTACCGATACCCAAGATGGAGAACATATAATAACAGTACGGGGCATAGATGTAAATGATAACATAGGTCAAGATTCGATCACGGTTATTGTTGAAAGAGATAATGAGCACCCCAAGATCGTTTTTAATGACCTGGAAAATGACCAGGAAGTCAAAGAAACATTTTCTTTTTATGTCCAGGTAACCGATGATAAGGCTGTTTCAAGGGTCAGTTATAATATAGATGATGGATCATGGAGAGATATGGAGGCCGAAGGGTACAATCAATATACGGCCGAGCTTGATACGACCAAACTCAGTGAAGGCAGGCACACCTTAACGATCGAGGCAGAAGATACTTCGGGCAAGATCATAACTGAATCGATCAACATCAAAGTAAAAAATGATGTGTCCGAAGGATCTCCGGAGTCGGCCACACCAGGATTCGAGGGGATTTTTTTGATCATCTCTGCGGCAATACTGGTCATCTATTTTTCGAGATATTCAAAAAGACTTATCCAATATTAATAACAGGGGTCGGGGTTTGAACTCATATATTTGATGCAGGGGACATTTGAAAAGTCAAATTGTAAATTGTAAAAAATTTGAAAGTGTAAAAATAAATCCAAATTTTTCAATTTGCATTCTCCAATTTCCAATTTCCAATTGCCTTAGCATACATGTTGCGGGTTAACCCCCGACCCCTAGTTGATGCTTAACATTTTTATTTTATGTTTCAACAGGATATTTTCCTGCTCCCTTAAATCGGGAGAAGAACCATTATTATTAATTTCAATTTTTCAATTTCCTTTGCTCATTGAATAATATTATGATCAATATCATAATTAGGGAAATGGTTATCATTGCCACCAATAGTAAATGAGTATTTAGCCAACCAGATGTGTCTTCTGGATCATTATTATCATCCACATCGTTACCATTGCCGTTATTATTGTTATTATCCTTTTTAGTATAGTTCAAAGTTATATTAATTGCATATTCTGCCGAATATGTAATTCCGTTGAATGAACGGACGGTTATTACATGAACACCGTTTTGAAACCCGGAAAAATTGAGCTTGATTTTCCAATCTGTAGTACCATTCACCTTTAACCAAGAATCGTTATTCATCCTAAGCTCCACACGTTCTATCGACCCGTTCGCTACTGACACATTACCTTGTATTTCAAACTCCAAAGTAGTAAGCTCTTGTAGATTTACGGGTGTTATGATCGATACTGATGGCTTCCATGGCTCGTCATTTGAGTGGCTAAGAAATATTATCGTGATATTCTTTTCCGCAGAAAAATTACTACCATCATTCGCTCGGGCAGAAATTATATGGGTGCCCTTCTTGTATTCGGAAGAATTAATAATGATACTCCAATTAGATGTGCCATTAGCTTTTATCCAACTGCCGTTATCTATCCGAGCTTCCACATACTTTATTGAACCTTTTTTTATAGTTGCATTGCCATAAACCTCGAATTCATAGGTTGTAATATTTTGAAAATCTTTTGGTGAATGAATATACAATAGTGGTGTACCTGGTATTGGCTGCTCGACACTTTGGTTGCCAAAACAATATAATGTACCGTCATCAGAGCCAATAAATACTTTGTCATTGGCAATTGCGGGTGATGAGTCAACAACTCCTCCAGTGGTAAAACTCCACACATGCTCACCCGAGAACAGGTCCAAACAATATATCTTATGATCAGCTGAGCCAACTACGAGCTTATCTCGGGCTATTGCGGGTGATGAATATATCTCACCTTCTGTTGTAAACTCCCATAGTAACACACCAGTGGTTGTATTAAAACAATAGACCTTACCATCTTCTGCGCAGAAGATCACCTTGTCATTTGCAATTGCCGGTGATGATTTTATGGTACTATTTGTAGAATTTTGCCAGAGCAAGTCACCAGTCAATGCATCCATGGAATAGATATTACCATTATGCGTTCCAAAATACACTCGGCCCAAACTTATCGCAGGTGAACTCACGATATAGTTTCCTGTGGTAAATTCCCAAGCAGTGGTGCCGTTCGAAATATAGACGGAATGTAGTATACCGTCACAACCGCCAAAATATATTCTATCGTTCCAAATGGCCGGTGATGTATGCACCCAACCCGATGTGGAAAAATTCCAAATAGTTATTCCATTTGTTAAGTTCAAAGCGTATAAATTACCGTCATATGATGTGATAAATACGGTATTGTTGTAGATTCTAGGTGAAGAGGGGATCTTGTCTTGTGTAGTTCTGTTCCAGAGCATAGAACCCGTCTTTGAATCCAAACAAAAAATGGTGCCGTTCAAAGTACCTATTACGATCTTTCCATCTCCAAAACCTGGTGATGAATAATCTATTGCCTCAATTTTCTTTCGCCATACCTCAGTTCCATTTGTTTCCCAGACACAATAAAGAGTGCCTCCCGAGGTCGCGAAATATACAAAACCGTTATTTATAATTGGAGAGCTTTTGATCGTGTCAGATGTGTCGGATGTGTCGAATGTCCAGAGTGTCTGATTGTTTGCGGGTAATGTTGAGTCTCCAGTGGCGCCCGTGTTTTGAATATCGCCCCTGAACAATGGCCAGGATATCGTAGGTGCCCGGGTAAAACGAGCTCCATCATTATGATCCAAATCAACTTTGGTGTGAAACGGAGAAACAATTCCTACACTGAGAAGTAGAATTGCCTGAAATAGCACGATGATCATTAGAATTCTAGTTTTGAGGATTTTTCTCATGATTTACTCTAACGTATTAGATTTCTTAGATTATTTAAAATTATTGTTTAATCTTTGGTATAAAATGTAGTGCTTTGTCACCCAAATAATTTTATAGGTGTGTTATTATTTACTTATAGTTCAACAAGAATGGCAATTGTTGCGGAGGGGGCTTAAATACATGACTTTTAAAAATCCTACCAAAATAGGGGTAAAAACAAATAATAATAATAATACCTTTTCGAAACAAGCGAAATGGAATAACCCAGACAAGAGTAAAGAGATAAATAAAGTTAATGAAAAAAAATATCATCATCCTCAACAAATCTTCTCGGATATTGCATATTTAAATCCAACCAATATCGGAGGTTTAGTAAACGGCAACGGTCTGACAAACGGCAATGGATTAACAAACGGCAACGGTCTGACAAACGGTAACGGTCTGACAAACGGAAACGGTCTGACAAACGGCAATGGACTGACAAACGGCAATGGATTAACAAACGGTAACGGTCTGACAAACGGCAATGGACTGACAAACGGCAATGGACTGACAAACGGAAACGGAATGACAAACGGTAACGGATTATCTCTAAAGATCAAATTCGGCCTGACAAACGGCAATGGTCTCACCAATGGTAACGGCCTGACAAATGGCAATAACACTACCCGGAAAAATTATCCACGACGTAAACATAATAAATTAGCAAGTATGCAGCATAAAACCAAACGCTCGCGTGTAATAGGTGCAGTTATTGGAATAATTATTATCTTAACTCCTCTATTAATATATTTAATAGATTTTGATGCAGAGCAAAATTATGTTAATGTTCTAATTGATGGAAATTTTCATGATTGGGACAATATAATTACATATAAAGATTCAAATCTGGACGTAAAAACCGATCGTGATAATACAAATATTAATATCCAGGAATTCAGTGTGATAAAGGATAATAACAGAATTCTCGGTTACCTTAAAGTGGAAGATAATATTTTTGAAGGCACCAACAATAAATATTTGGACTCGATCCGGCTCTTTCTTGATACCGATTACAACCCGGCTACCGGATATCAAATACGTTCGATCGGTGCGGATTATATGTTCGAAGCACATGGCGTCAATGGTATAATCAAGAGCCAAAAAGTTAGCAAATATGTGGATTCTGGTAACATTAATTGGCATGGTTGGAAATTGATCAGTAATGGTGATCTTTCATATAACCAAGATACCTTGGAATTATCTTTTTCTCTGATCGATAATGTTGACAATCTCAATGATAATATTCAAGCTGTGTTCCATGCTTCCAATAATATGGGGGTCGAAGATTTTTCCGATTATATAATCGATAATCGGGAACACGGGGCATTACAGATAGTCCAGCGCCCATTGGTAACTGACATTATTTCAGCGCCGCAAACAAATAGAGATATTCCAATATTCGAACTTGAACTCGCCGCCAAGGGGCAGGATATCAAGTTAGACCCGGAAACATTATCAAAACATATATTATCCACAACACCCGGCATAACAATATCTACACAAACCGAGGTTCTGGAAGTTGGAAAAAAGATCAATTACCAAATCTATCTGAACCCGACCACGATCTCTGATGGTGAGCTGGTCGAGGTTCATTTTGCGGCTACTGAATTAACAGATGCGAACGGTATAAACATCCCGGTCACAACGGTCGGTGAACCGGTGTGTGGTTATTTTAACCGGCCGCCAAGTGAGATCAGCATTGATGGTGCATTTGCAGATTGGTCGGATATAGAAATGGACCGTGATCTACCATCAGAGCTGTCCATTTTTGAAAACCCTAATATTGATATCCGGGAGTTCCAGAATGTAGAAATGAACGATAAATTATCATTTTATCTTCAAGTAGACGGCACAATGATGAACGGCGCTGAAATACTTACAAAACCATTATTATTTTCCGAACCTGTTAATTCTGACCCGGACACAACTCAAGATAAGGAAACAAAAACCACTCCTCCCGAACAAACCCATCTTGATGGTGTCGATGGAGCATATATCTTTATTGATACAGGCTCCAGTTCCAGTCTAGGTTTGGAATTGGACGATCTCGAAGAGAATAAAGCAATCTTTAAAGCAAATTACATGGTGGAACTCCTGGGGATGAACGGTGAGATCATCTCAAGCAAGTTCTATGAATTCGACCCTGACAGATCGAGTGAGGATAATAATGACTGGGTCGAGATACCTGGCGTTGAGATCTCAGGGGCCACTGATACTCATAGATTGGAGGCGCAATTGGACCTTAACCAACCGGGTAATTTCTTGGATCGCGGGTTTAATGATCTTGACAACATACAAGTACTCTTTAAAATGACTGATTGGTCGGATGGGCAAGATATTGGTATCAAGATCCCAACCTATGTTTTTAAGGCTGGCCCTGGTGATGGTGACGACGTTATTGATACTACAGATAGTGATAGGGCTTTAGGCACACGCGCGCCGCCTGGTGGCTGGCCCACAGTGCCGTGGACCTCATTAACACCTACTGAAAGCGGGTTTGACAGCACAGGTTTTTTTACAGAAACTGAAATTAAGGGCATTTTTGCTAATGATACGGAATTTATTCTACGGCTCAAGATCGAGGTTGATTTTATCTTTGGAACACCGGGCGCGGGTACCACTTATGATTTCTATTTCAATGTTTCTGCCACAAGTTGGTATAAGATCCAACTTTGTAGAGCCAATGGTTCGGCGTGGGAACTGCATTTGAATTATACGACAAATGGGTCGGTGCCCGATGATAATAGTACCTGGTCTAACGAGTTCAGTGCCACAAATATTTTGACAAATTCTTATGATAATTCCACAAAAGGTATTGGATTCGAATTTCAACCCATTTTTCAAAATTTCATTTACTTTTGGGTCAATAAGACCAACCTAAGCCAGGGATTTTCATCACTATGGCAAGGCAACAATGTAAGTATGTTTGCCGATACACATGAAGTGAATTGTACCAACTGGGCCCAGGTCGACCGGGCGCCAGATACTCTTTCTGTCAATTATACTTGTTCGAAAGGCCCAGTAGGTATCCCGGAATATGACTGGGTCGTGGTGCCACTACCCATTCTGGTTATATTTGCCTTAATGCTTGTAACTCGTCGTAAACGGCGGCGTATACTGAGCCAGAACCGCTGTCATGGTCATGGTGGTGATTCGCCATGAAATTCTATAAAAAGCTCGGTATTGTTGCATTTGCATTATATGTGACATTTATTTTATTATCCATGGTGCCTTATATGGCCGAGTCACAAATACGGACTCGTCAAGGTAGTATGGATGCTAGTTATTCATATCACCTGGTATTTCAAGAAGACGGTAGACAATCGCATTATGATGTGACGCTGGTGGATCCGTCGAAAGAAGGTGTTATTGATATAACCTATACCACTGCTAGCAATACTCTTGACGTTACTACAACGAATATTGAAAATTTAGATATTTATTGTAAAGATATATATAATGATGAATCCGAAAATGTCTTTAAATTAGATCCGAACGATGACGATGATTATTATAAAAATTATTTTATCGACCAAAATCTATTCACTGTGAAAGTGGAAACTGACCACGCAATAACTGAACTCAGATTTAGAGACGCCCCGGAACCGGGTGCGGTATATGTAGACGGCGATGAGTGGTGGATGGCGGAAACGATAGATTATAGCTTCGATGGAAAAGATATAGTTCTGACCCATGTGCCTAAGGACCGAACCACGGTGGAGATATATTTCAAGGTACTGCCGCCTGAAGCAAAATTCACCATCGGTGAACAAAACACTATTACTCAGGAAAATGTTATATATGGGTACATAAACAAGGATATTCTTTTTGATGGTTCCGGGTCAAATGATGCTGATGATGAGGGGATAATAGAAGAATATACCTGGGACTTTGGTGATGATTTGAGTGACACCGGTGAAAAAGTGACCCATAAATATTCCGGTTTAGGTGTTTATACCGTTACTCTAACGGTCACTGACGATCATGGCTTGAAGAATGAATATACGGAAAAGATATCGATACGCCGCGTAAACGACCTGGATCTTGATGGTATGGATGATGATTGGGAGATAGATCACGGCTTGGACCCGACCGTGGATGATAGCAAGGATGATCTTGATGATGACGATTTGAACAACTTTCAGGAATTCGAAAATGGGACCGACCCGGAAGAAGAAGATAGTGATGAGGATGGTTATTTAGATATTGAAGAGATCAGGGAAGGTTCAAACCCGAATGACCCGGATGATATACCTGTCGAGAAAGGAGCAGATGGCGATGATAAAGAAGATAACTCATTATTGTATATGATGATCTTGGGATTGGTTTTAATTATTATTATTGTAATAATTCTATTTGTTTTAATTCAAAAGCGTAAAAAGAAAGGAGAAATCGAGGCCACATCTGAAGCAGTACCTGGACTTGAGCCAGGTGCGGTAGGAGTTGCAGGTGAACCACAAGGTCAAGTTCAACCACAAGGTCAACCTCAACCTTTCATGTATCCAACCACAACCGCGGATGTTCGGGCTCCAGAACCTGCACCAACTTATGCTGCAGATGAAGATGTTTATGATTATGGAGTTGAAGAACCCATAGAAGAGAAGCATGTTGAATACGAACCGGAACCTGCACCTGAGTTTGAAGTTGAAGCAGGTGTTAGTGAAGAGCCACTTTACACCGAGCCCGAAGGTGAGGTTGAGATGGAGGTAGAGGCACAGGCTCCACTACCACCATCACCACTAGCAATGGAGGTGGAAGAGCTACCCGTGGAGGAAGCGGTAGAAATGCCTGTGCAAAAACAAGAGGTTGAAGTCCCTGTAACACCACCAGCAACTCAAATTATTACCCCCGTTGAGGCTCCGCCGCCTGAAAGTGAACCGGAATCAAAGGAAGAAGAACCTAAAATGAACATTAAATATTATGTGAAAAAGGGAGCATTGTATTTTAGAAAGCACCATTATTCAAAAGCCATTATGGAATGGCAGAGGGCCTTGGAGCTAGAGCCTGACCATCCCGAGATCGTGGCGTCTATCAATGAAGCTTTGGCAAAATTGAAAGAAAAAAGAACCCACAAAACAAAAAAAATAAAAACAAAAATGAAAAGGATCAAAGGACCGCTATTGAAAGTGAAAAAGTGATTCGACATTTTGTTTCGTCATATATTTTACCTAACAATTAACAACGGTTTATTTGCTTTTTTTGCAACCATACCGGACACGCTGCCCAGTTTAAACCCACCTAATCTTGACACACCCCTATAACCCATCACTATCAATTTGCATTCTGGTTTTTCACTCGCTTTCAATATTTCTTCTACTATATTACCCTGGCATACCTTGGTAATTATTTGTAACTTGGTATTTTGATATTTGATCTTTAATGAATCCAGGTGATCGCTGGCCTCTTGTATAGAAAATTCTTCAGGTATATCCAAAAAAAAGCTTGGATCGGGTTCAGGTATTACCCACAAAATAAGGATCTCATCATCAGGTTCCGCTATCGCCAATGCATGCTCAACTGCTTTTTCTGCCTCTGGTGAGCGGTCAAAGGCCACCAGGATCTGGTTTCTATTGTTCATGATCATATATTTATCTAGATATATTTAATATTTCAGTGAATCACAAAATGATTAATAATCAATACCCATTATGTATTCCCGATGTCAGAGAATATCTCCTCGGAATTTCCAAACACATTTTATGTAAATGATATATTATGCACACGAAACCTATGCCCAGGCAACCAGGTCTATGGAGAGGCTTTATACAAGATCAAAGGAGAAGAATACCGATCTTGGGACCCGAACCGAAGTAAACTTGCCGCATTGATCTTGAAAGGTTGTAAATTTTTACCCATTACCCCAACCACGGATGTATTATACCTGGGCGCAGCGAACGGCACTACCGCAAGCCATGTTTCCGATATTGCAACGTTGGGCAAGATATTTTGTGTCGAGTTTTCAGCGCGTGCGTTTAAGGACCTTCTAAAAGTTGCTGATACACGAAATAATATGTATCCGATTTTGGAGGATGTATTTTATCCGGTGAGGTATGGTCCTCTGGTGGGAAAGGTAGATGTTCTATACCAGGACATATCCCAACGCGATCAACTAAGGGCTTTTATCATCAATGCACGAAATTTTCTCAAACCACACAGCCATGGTATCTTAATGATAAAATCGAGAAGTATAGATATCACAAAAGCGCCAAAGCAAATATTCAAAGAAATAATCACACAATTGAATGACCAAGGTTTCAAGATCCTTGAACAGCACACCTTGGAACCTTATACAAAAGATCATCTTGGTATTATTATCAAAAGCAGTGTGTAGTTTTGTAGTTCAACGATGATCCAAAATAAAAAAAAAGAACGATTAATATTAAATATCTAATATTCCATCCTTGCTTTTCATTTGAAATAACACACCAGGGGATGATACTATTATAATAACTACAAGAGATAGTATAACCAATCATACAGTTGGAAAATATCATGGCATTGTTACTGGTGTCTGCGTTCAAACAGAAAATATAAGTAAGGATATTGGCACAAGCTTTCGCTCTGTGGTCGGTGGCGAGGCTATTGGATATACTAAAATGGTGGAGATTTCTGTGAGAACCGCAATGAGCAGGCTGCAGGAGAACGCAAAGAAACTTGGTGCAAATGCAATTGTATGCATAAGGTTCAGCACGAGCCAGACCAAGGACGGTGCCGCTGAGATCATAATTTACGGTACTGCAGTGACAATTAGAAAGTGTAAGTGAAACCTTAAAAGTAGGAGTTATTATCAGGGATTCTGCACAAAAATAAGATAGATTAATATTTAATTCTTATTTTTATGTATAGTTTGGGATTTTGAGTTTTGGATTTATTCTTTATCTATTAAATTGGAGAAGAAATTATTTGTTATATCCAGTCAGCGATCCCCCCCCTCTCCAAGTGCTTTCCATCGATAACTAATCGAAACGGTCTCCCCTCACCAAACGATTATATTTATTAAATGATAGTAGTGGTCGGCCGTAGGCCTAAGGCTTCAACGCATGCCCCTCAATACGCAGTTCCAACCTGCGTTCCAGATCAAGCTCGGTACTCTCTTTACGTGTGAACCAGCTTAAAAGAAAACGTTTCATGGTATCCTGGATGAATTCTTCGAATTTATCATGTGCAGAGCCGTTGTTTTTTATCTTCCCCGCCGATAATAGATCATAGGCATTCAATACAAGTTTCCCATCTTTCAATTCGATCTTGTACATAAGATCAAGGCGGTTTACATCTGATAATTCCGGCATGAAAAGCACAAGCTCGGCCTCACCCTCCTTGATTATTGGAACCGCCACACGTTCACCGCGCCGGCAGGCCTCCAGAAACGCCGAGCTTTTATCACCAGACACAGATACACGATTAACAACACCTTGAGCCTGAACCTCGTTTGCAATACCTGCCTTCGTACCTTCCGTTTTTAGTTGATCGGGCCTGGCCGGTTCTATTGTTGAAATTAAATATTTTTCTTTCTCAAAAAGCTCTTTTACAAATTGCAACCGTGGTATTATGATGTTTTTAATTTCTTTTATCTTTTTCAGGCGTTCCTTCTCTCGACCATCACGGTCATCGATCACCTTTTTGACCCGGCCTAACTTGCTGTTGATAATCTCTTTTAGTTCACTCTTCCAATCTTTTGCCATTTAATTTACCTCTCTAACTATTTTGGGTGGTGGTGGGCGTTTCTTTGGCTTCTCAGGTTCGTGTTTTGGTTTAGGTTTAGGTTCGGGTTCGCGCAATCGTTCGGGTTCTTGTTCTCGTTCCTGCCTGCGCCGCCGTAGCCGCCTATCCTGGGCACTCCAGTCTTCCACATATCCGGAATCAGCCTCATCTATATCATTATCTTCATCCACTGCCGGTTCGGGCTCTTCATCTTGGGCATAACGCTCACGGTTGCGCCCACGGCCGCGTTCACGCCCTCGCTCATGTTTGTGACGCTCTTGTTCTTCTTCATATTCATAGTCGTACCTAGGCCCTGCCTCACGCTCTTTTTCTTTATCTTGATACCTTTTCTTCTTTTCCGAACCCATTGGTGATCCCAAACCCAGAAACGGTCGGTGAACAAGCTCCAGATCGTAATAATCCAACCCACGCTCTCTACCGCTGTCTTCAACCTGAAATCCATTGGCTTTGCATAACTCCAATTTATCATCAAAATGCGCATCCGAACCGTATAAAGAATATTTCAGTGCTTTTGCAACCGGCTCTTTGTTGAACAACGGCCCCTCCTTGCCACGCATCTTGTTAACGAAAACGTTCATGGCCAGCCTACCCTGCGCCCGACCGGTCCGTGTTTCCCAATCACGCAGCTGGACCACTTCCATCTGGACAGTCTTGTCTTGCATCTGTTCGTACGATATTTTTACCACGACCTTACGCAAATATTCGCGTTCTATAAGGCCTCGTGGTCTGCTTTTTATCTCAAACATATTGAGCGATCTTCGCCAGCCGCGAGTTGTCTGGCTTTCACCACGTGTCTCAAAATAGAATGTATCATTACGCAGCACCGGCCAGCTAGCGAGAAGCATAACCACTGTCAAGACGCCGCCTATGGCTGCGGTGATCCACCAGCCAATAAATTGAATTGCGGAGAGTATTACAAATACGGTCATGATCACGAAAAAGACCAGTGAGAGAATAACTACCACTAATGCGATCAATTCACCACGCTTTTCCGTCAACCAGTAAAGCAGAATTGAAATGAAGAAAATTATCAATGCAGCCAATAACAGACCTGCGCTTACCACCAGCCCATCCGCCTCGTGGTCCGACCATGCACCTGCGAGTGCGGTAGCGATCAACGAGATTATGATCAATATCAGATATATTATGAAGTTCGTGACATTACGGTCAGAGAACGTCCAGTATGTAACTAGCATGACCAGACCCAAACTCGATAGACACAATATGAACCCAAAAAGCCCCAGATCGGAAGTAATACAGACCGCCATGCCTGCAATAGTGAATAGTAACGTGATGAGCATGGACATGTATGCCATCATTGGTAGTTTCTTTTCTACATTTTTTGGCTCGAACCGGAGTTCGGTCATGACCCTTTTATTTTTCAGCCACGACAAAATAAAAAATATGATCGAAAGAACGATGAATAATATTAGAATAACCGCGCAGAACAGCGGCATGTAAAAGGCCGGCTCTTTCTCATCTTTTGCTCCCTTGATGTCGATATTGAATGTTGTTTGGTCTATTGTTTGATTGTTCTGGTCTTTTGCTATTAAGGTCACATTGTAATTTCCCGAGGCCCAGTTCTTCACCGATACTTCGAATTTCCAGATATAATCATTTACGATCGAATATTGATCTAATTTTGTCTGGTTGTCTTTCGAGATTTCGACCTGTATAGTTCTTACATTCTTGGGAAAGCCGCTTTCCATGGTTAACTTGTCTTTAAATGACTTTCCACTGTTCGTACTCTTTACACTCTCGAACAGGTCATCATCATCATCATCACTTTGGCTGTGGATGGTCGGACTTATCAAGGGAATAAATAATAATATTATGATAAAAATAAATATAAATGCTATTTTCAGTGGTTGTCGCTCAAACCCATTATTATTGCAATGTTCCCTCTTCTTGGAAAAAAACATTTGCATCTTTTACTAAATATAGTAGTGATTATTTAAAATCTTGGTTGAGTGATGTACTTGACTGCTGAAATATTTAATGAATTATGGATGGTGGATGGTCATCTGGTCAGCTAGTCGATCAGTCAGCTAGTCAATCGGTAGACTAACGAACTAGTAGACTGATAGACCAGTAGACTGATAACAGGTAGACCGGTGGACTATCTCTCGTTACCCATCATTCCATTACCTCAACACCCCTTATTCCATCACCACTCATTAATTTCTGAATACTAAACCATTAACCCACAAAGTAGTATTAATCAATGGTAATATTCCCTTTCACACCGTATTCCCATAATTTATGAAAAATTTAATAACTTTAATAGAAAAGCATCCCGAAGGTTATGTTGCATATCCTCTGAGATTAAAAGGTGTTATTGTTGGTGAGGGTAATACTTACGAAGAGGCCTTAAAAGATGTAAAGTCTGCAATCAAATTCCATATAGAAACATTTATTGCAGAAGTGGCGATGAAAGATGAAATTCCCCAGAGAAGCACCTAAACGTAAGGTGATCAAGGCCCTTCAATTAATTGAAGATCTTAAAAAAGAAAATAATAAGTTAGGACAGAGAATTGAAGCATTAGAAGGGGAATAGGATATTTAGACCAAAATAATTTCAGTTCTCCTATTTTTCTTTTTTTATTCTGGTCAATGTGAATTTTACTATTATTAATATTACTACGATTATGATGATCCCAATAATTATTATATAAATATCTACCGAGGGTTTGTGATCAACGATGCTTTTTTCATGTCGATCAGGGTCGTTCGGAGAATCATCAAGTTGTAACCCAGTTGTCGAATCCTTCTTTGACATACCCGGGTTCCAGTGGTCAGGGTATTTGTCACCATCAGAATCCACGCTAGCTGCTTTATCATTGGGGAATGCATCAGTACTATCATAATAATCATCACCATCAGTATCCGCATGAATGGGACTTGTTTTATAAATTTTGATCTCATCTCCATCTGATAATCCATCCAAATCGGTATCATTATAATAAGGATCTGTATTATTTTTAAATTCCTCAAAATTCGTTAAATCGTCGTTATCTGAATCATTATTAGCATCCATCGGATCATTTTTATCGAAACCATGACCTTCTTCCCAGCTATCAGGCATGCCGTCTCCATCTGTGTCGTTGTCCTCTGACTGGGTCGTATTGCCATTACCAGATACAGAAATTATTAAAATATCAGTAGCTGATAATTCTCCGTCATTGACAATAAGTATCACGGTATAATTTCCGGATTGATTGTATATATGAGATGTATTACAATCATTTTGCCAATTAGTTATAATTCCATCCCCAAATACCCATGTATAAATTAGATAAGCTCCTTCAGGATCATATGAGCCGTTACATTCAAAATACACGATTTTACCTACAGTAGCATTTTGATCTGGACCGGCATCAGCAACTGGTGGTTGATTTACCTTTAATTCTAGTGTATTTGGATTAGGTTTTGTTAAAAATGGTATATAATTGACTTTTCCCAAATCCCAGTCATTATTATAATCATATATTTTTTCATCAATAATACTAGTATCGGTTGTCCCCCACCAATTATATCGAAAATCAAAATCGCCATATTTTTTTGGAGAATTGATATAAACATTGAATTTGCTATTATTATTAATATTATTATCTTTTATATCTCTTATATTCCCAGGAGATAATAATATGCCATAATTATTATTAGAAATAGAATTATTTTTTAATATTATCTCTTCATCCCATGGTGAAACTTTAACATCATTATTTGAAATTTTAAAACCATATTCATTGAAGGATATTAAATTATTCATAATAGTAACAACATTTTTAATTTTACTCAAAGAATCGGTATTTAGATATATCCCCTTTATACTTGAAATAATAACATTTTCGAGAATTTTTGTGTTAACTCCTTTATTATTAAAAACAATTCCATTGTCAGCATTTTCAATTTTATTGTTTTTTATCAACAAAGTGTAATTATTAGTAGAGATATTTTCAATATTATTCCGAAGATTGGGGTATAGATCAATTGCATTACCCCTTATACTTCTAAAAGAATTGTTAATTATTTGATCTGTAATAATGGATTTAACATAGTCATCATAATAGAAATAAAAAATATTTATTCCATCGGATTGCTCAACAATATTATTTTGAAAGATTGGAAGAATATGTGGATATTTATTATGTAATATAATACCATCAACAGCATATTCAATCTTACACCATTCAATAATAGAACTATTATTAGGATTATTTAGTAATTCTATCGAAGTCCACTCTTCTTCTGAGTTTGTTTGTTCATTAATTGTAAAAGTGATCATTTTATTTTTTGTACCTTTTGCAATAAGCGTTCCTTCAACTCTTATTAAAGATTTAAAATTGAATTTAATGATCGCTCCAGGTTGAATCGTTAATGTAGTATTTTTGTCAACCAAAATACTTTCTTTTATTATATACGGACTATCTTCAAATGTCCAGGTAGTATTTATTGAAATTATTCCTTTAACTTCTGTTGAACTGCCTGCACTAACTTGAATAGGTTCAATAAATAATCCAATTAATACACTAAACGTAAACATCCAAATCGTTAAAATCAATACTAAATGCTTATAAAACTTTTTATTTTTCTTAAATAACATTTTTTCACCCTATTGTTAGAAAAACCTATCAATAATATCCTATTTAAAACATTGAAGCTATAATTATTTATTGACAAACATATGCATAAACAGTTATCAAATAATATATAAATTTATTTCTAATTCGGGCTTCATCACAATTATCATTATATTTATGCAATTATTCCCTAGTTCGCTTGGAACGCAGAGGTATACGTTTAACTCTACCACAATTTTTACAACATATAATGATCTTGCCACCAAGAGTTCGCACCCGTGCCGAGGCGCTGTTACCCAAGAACGAATTACATGATCGGCACACCAGCAACCCGAAATATCTATCCATGCGTACATTGTACCGCATTCCAATTTTACGGGCCAGCTCCACATATCTTTTGGCACGCGGCAGGTTCTTGTTCTCGACACTCTCACGTTCTGCCAGTGTAAATAGTATGTGCATGCGTTCTTTGGCGATCGCGGTCATCTCTTTGGTACGCCTACCCATGCGGCTGCGTCTTCGAAATCTTTGAGTAACAATTTTTTTATTATCCATGGAAATTATAAATTGTGATATAATATTTTAAGGTTGGCATTTTCTATATTGCAATTAATTGTTGGGATGTTCTATATTGCGATTAATTACTGGGATGTTCTATTTTTCAATTAATTACTGGGATGTTCTATTTTTCAATTAATTACTGGGATGTTCTATTTTTCGATTAATTACTGGGATGTTGTATATTTTGATTAATTATTAGGATGTTCTATTTTGTGATTAATTATTAAGATGTCCTAAAGTTAGGTCATTGGTTATAGGCCATAGGTGGTAGGTTTTCAATTTATATCGCTAGATACCTATAACCTAAGTCCTACCACCTATTACCTTTATCTAGCATCCTGCCATCTCAACGACATATAGAACATCCTGCCATCCCAGCGATATATAGAACATCCTGCCATCCCAGCGATATATAGAACATCCTGCCATCCCAGCGATATATAGAACATCCTGTCATCCAAACGACATATAGAACATCCTGATATCCCTACGACATATAGAACATCCTGATATCCCTACGACATATACAACATCTTCTTTTTCCGCTGTCCGTATTTATTGACCAGAACAATGACAATAAATAATGCCCCAAGCGGTAGGAAGATCGTAGAATATTCCGGGATCACGACGCAAATATCCACTGCAAAATCCGATATTGTCGGATCATAATTCGATGTTGCAATGATCTTTATTGTCCCATTCACATAACCTGAACCAACCGGAACATGTACCATTACTATTATCTGGAACTCTTCATCAGGGTCTAGCATATCGGTATCGGGTTGACCGTCGGAATCGCTGTCGAACGATGAGTTCACCCAGTCCCAGGTACCATCACCTGTGTTATCGATCGCGATCATTTCGTCATTAGAATCAAACAATCCGTCATCATTCGTGTCATTATATATGGTGATCTTCCAACTCTGACTCGAGGTTACGGAAAGTTCAAAACTATCGGTGAACGGTGCGTTATTTGTAATTGTATGTGCATAGGTTTCATTGGTTCCCGGCGCCACCTCCGAATAGTGATCAGGTGTAACCGATACATTTGCACCGGGTACGGAGAATGTGGTGGTTGAATTCATATAGACGCCATTCGTTTCCATTGCAACGACGGTTACACTATAAGTACCATTAACTGGCACAGATGGTAATTTATAGCTGTAGTTGTAAATTTGCCAGAAATATGGTGATGTAGGGTCAGTTATATAACTACTCATGGCGGCGCCGTTCACGATATCTCCAAATGTCCCGCCAGGCGAGGTAATATAGACATTCGCACTAGTATCTTGCACTCCAAATGGATCAGTGATATTTGCCCGGATCTCAACATACTCATCTTTAAAGAATTCATCCTGTATGGTGTCAGAAGTCAAATTATAGATATTAACCCATTCAACATCAATATAGGTATCAGTTGGCAGATCGATCCGAGAATCGTATGTTGATGAGTCATAATACAGCTCGATAAAGCCATCCTTACCCTTACCACCTCTATGCGCACTATCCACATTGATAGTTATGGTAAGGGCCTCGCCAACTGGTATTGTTGCAACACTAGGCGTTATTTCGAATGTATACCACTGTGCTGACACCAAGTCAGTGATCTTTTTTGAACCTATGATAGTAGCGCCATAGCTTAAGATCACTTCAACATCGGGATCACCCTCAGATCCCGGACCAGTAGCGGCTGTAGGGTCGATGTAAAGATAGACCGGAATATTGCCGGAAAGGTTAAAATCCGATGCAAACACGGGTGAAAGGTCCCACACATGATTTTTATTGTCATTTATCTTCACACGAGTATTGGCAGGGTTGGTTCCGACGAATGTGTCCATAAGATCATCCCGACCGTTCTCATGTAAATATGAGTTCTTGACCTTCTTGGTTGCGGAAACCTCGGTTGTTGCTTTAGCAGTATCAAATATACTTGAATTGTAAGCTGATGTGGCAGTGATCATTGTAATATCACTTTTAGATTCAGCACCGGTTGGTATGGTCTTTTGCAGTGTAATGCTTGTCTCCTGTAACGGGTTGAGAGTCACATCCGGATTTCCGTCAGTATTGGAATCATAATTCGAGTATATCCAGTCCCAGGCGCCATCACCATTCGAGTCATAGGCCACCGGAACACCATTGAATAATAGATCCGAGCGCCAGCCCTGGGTAGACCCGCCAACTGAAATGTCATAGGTATCTGTAGTATTACCAATGTTCATCACATTGAACGAATAATTCTCAATACTATTTTCCGAGGCATATTTAACAAGGTCGGGATAGACCGAAACACCGTACATTGGTTGGATTATGAAATATTCTTCCCACATATCCTTGACATCATTAGATTCTGTTGCATTCACGCGGACAGTATACCAACCAGCTTCAAAGCCTTGGGGGATCGTATAATTATATTCGTAAATTCGCCAAAAATATGGCGATGTGCCATCTTCTGAAGATACATTTATCATCTCAACATCATTCAGATCCGGGTTGATCGAATTATCCGGCATCAGCATTGTGAGGTTCACATATTTGATATCATACAGTCCAAGTGGGTCGGTGACATTTACACGTATCGTAACATTTTCTCCGGAATTGATCAGTGAAGTCTCATTACCTGTCTGGTTGTAGATCTTTATCCAGTTGACATCAATATATGTATCGGTCGCCAAAACCATTCTTGAATTTTCATTAACGGAATCGTAAGATATATCGATCTTACCTGATTTCGCCTTTTTACCGGTACCTGCTGCTGCACTGGTTACTTTTGTATTAAGATTGATCGCACTATTTTCGGGTATTGACGAAACTAACGGGGTGATAGGAAAAACATACCAGTCTTTTTTATCAACATCGGTTATATTAAAAGTGCCAATAGTTGTAGAACCGTAGGTTAGATTTACGGTTAGGTCTGGCCAACCTTCGTTACCATCGCCGGTAGCTGCCTTTGGGGCAAGAAAGAGATGCACAAAAATAGTATCGTTTAGATTAAAGTTGCCTGCAAACGAAGGCATTTGTACCCAGCTATGAGCTTGATTATTTTCTAATTTCACATTTGTTGCTCTACCCTCAGTAGATTCTGCAGTGTTCATTACATCTCCAGTGGGTGTATTTAGCAGGTATAATGTCTTGGTTTCCTCAGAGGTTGCACGGGTGCCGGACCTATTGGAATTAATACCAAAGAGATCTGAACTCGTTAAAAAACTAAAATTGATATGATCACCGGAATTTACCTCGCGTATTATCTGTGCTCTGGACTCGTTGTAAGGGTTCATCATCGCATACTTGGTATCACCGAAACTGAATTCAACGATCTGCTCATCATCGGTTCTTGGTTCAAATATTGCCAGTCCAAGAGTGAACTGCCAGTTTGCTAAGATAGAGCTATTGCTGATGTCAAATTTAACGGGCAGCCGGTAATAGAGATCCTCATCAGGATCGAAATAGTATAACCCCTTGAAATCAACATAATTCGGAAACGAATGATTCCCTATGGATAATAATCCCACACCATCGGTCATAAAGTTGATGTACCACTGGTCGCCATCAGGGTACGATACCGGGTTTAAAATGGTAATGTGCCGTTCTTCAGATTTCTGGCCGATATCACTTGCCAGTAAGATGTTTGACGAGTCGGAAGAGCGTAAGTTCCAGTCATGGATCATGAACTCTACATCCACACCCTGGGTTGAATTGATTTCCAGGTCCGCTAAAAGCACCGATGTCTCCAGCCGATGCGCATCCGTACCAAGATCGATCTTCTCTGTAAACGCGAAATTTGACATATCCCAACGATTGGTACCCTGGAATTCGAAAAGACTGCTGTTTATTATATAGCCATATTTACCGCGGATCCGGATCATATAGTCCGCCCCGATATGCAGCCCGGGAGTGATAAGCCCCGTAGAAGTATCCTGGTCAGTATCCAGGAAGATCATAGCAGTATCGTTGCCGTCTATAAAGGTTTGGAATTCAGGAATTGGCGGTATTTTCGGGTTTAATGGCGCAACATCCTGCGAGTCTGTAACGTTATCATCGTCCGTATCATCATTGGTCTTATTGGTAAAACTCATTACATCTTCATAATCGTCAGACCAGCCGTCCGAGTCGGTATCTATATTAAGATATGGGTTCGGGTCTATTTCATCGGGCACACCATCATCGTCAGAATCGGGTTGCTTAACATACCTGTAATGCATCTGCGGTGAAACCAGGATCGAGGTGCCGCCAAAGAGTTCGCCTTTTACCTGGAAGAAGAAAGATAATTTATCGTTCTCTTGATAGATATTATAACGGTTTATATCAACATCGGGATTTGTTACCTGTACCTGGTCTGCATCGATGAAATGGTTCAGTCGCCCCCAATCGGCAAATGCACCGTCGATCGTGATATTTTCAGGTACACCACCGATATATGTGGTCGGTGACATACAGCCGATTGGTTTGGTTGAATGTATGGTTGTTGAAAACCTTGGATTTGTATTATCCGGATCGGATTTGATGCCGATAGTACTGAATTTGGCCAAGTCCTCGGATCCGGGTATATCGAGGATCATCAGAAGATCTACTGCTCGTTCTCCCGTTATTACCAGGTCCTCAATGAATTTGTACTTTATTTCGGTTACCTTATTGACCGAATCACGGGTTGTATGGTTCCCGGTATCACGTTCTATAACACGGGGTAATACCTGGTCAATGCTGCTGGAATATGTCCCTGAACGATCGTTATCAATGCAAAGTCTTATGTTCAAATTATCAATGTATTCACTATCGAAGTTGCCCGTGATAATGAACTCGAGCTCGTCGATCACAACTGTATCGCTGCCATGACCCAGTAGTTCCAACCTTAAGAACGGCACATCGGTTTGATCGAATAAAACCACATCCGGCGCCATGATGGATTCTTCTATCAATAACACGGGTTTATGCGGGCTGATGACTGTATCGGACAGGTCGAAGTTGTTTTGGTGATCTTGGAATAAAAATAGGACCCTGGAATCCTTTGATGAAATATCGCCGTTATTTCCGAATTTAACGCGCGCCTCTAACTTAGAACCATGGTTTTGTGCATCGAAAGATCTTACATATTTCCAATCTTCCCAGTTGTAGTTATCGTTGTGTGAATCAAATTCATATAAAGACTTGGTTTTGAGTTTGTGGCTCATCCCAGAAAGTTCTAAACGGTAATCGGCACCTAACTCGTTCAACCTGTATCCGGATTCCGTATCGTTGTCTATGTCAATGAAAATGTTCAATGTATCATAAGCATAAACATTCTCGACCGAATATCCTTCAAACATATCATCCTGGGTGGACACATATAGTAAAAGGTCACCCTCTTGTACGGTTGCTGAATATTCAACAATGTTGATATTTTGGTTAACTACTTGATCCAATTTATCATCTTGAAATCTTTCTATATCTGCCCAGTCACTGAAGTCACCATCAATCACCATGCGCTTTTCAAGGATTAGATCTATATTATACATTAAGATAGGCACCAGAATGAGACCGACTATGATCATCAAGATCGCGATCCTCGAATGCTTGAACCTATTCCTAATAACCTCGATACGTCCCATGCGCCGGATTGCTTTATCTCTACCGGAACCACTGGCCGTTAAATGTGAGGGTGTAAACCCCCAGCCATTTGTAAACCCGTTTCCATTGGTGAGGCCATTCCCGTTTGTCAGGCCGTTTCCGTTGGTGAGGCCAATACCATTTGTCAGGCCGTTTCCATTGGTGAGGCCAATACCATTTGTCAGGCCGTTTCC
>JAEHCK010000237.1 GCA_020696345.1 Thermoplasmata archaeon
ACCAACACCAACACCAACAATTGAGGATTCCGATGATCTCTGGATGAAAGCTCTTGATAGAAAAATGGCAGCCAGTAAAAATCGAAGTCAAGTGAATGAAAATGCTGGCAACAATCAGATTTTGAATGAACTCAGAGAAGTCAAAGAGATGTTAAAAATGGTATTGGATGCAAATCTAAGATTATTAAGTAAATGAAACTCAAACAATACTTAACAGAAAAGAGAAGACGAAATGTAATTTGCTGTGATATACAGCCCATGTATGAATCATCTATAAATTTTGATTTAAATGAATTCTCGGAATTCTTAGATCAACACAATAATATTTTATATTTCTATAACGGACCTGAAACAGTAGGATCGGACTCCGAACAAGATATAACTATGTGGTTATATGATAATGGTCTTAATGAAGACAAGTTCAATGATATAAAATTTATCGATAAAGGTTATGGCTTTTTCAGGCCATGGATGGATCAAGGTGTTGATGATAGAACGATGATTCAATCAATCCGATATATGGCATTAAAAAAGGCATGGGATTCCCGTGATATAGATGAGGAAGAATGGCTTGAAAAATTCGAGGACTTAGATGGTATTTATTTTGATGACGCTATCGGTTTTCCATCTGAACTTCAAATTAACAAATTGAAACAATGGTCGGGATCACTGATCTGTGGCGGCGGAATTAATGAATGCCTGAAAGAAGTACAATTATTAATGAATGCATTTAATATAAAATATACCGAAGTTAAAAAATTTATGTATTAAAATGAAATTTAAACAATATTTAACAGAAATGGCAGAACAGGAAGCGTTACAGGTATTCGGTCTATCACCGGAAGCATTGGGTAATCAGGTCATGATAAAGAAACGTTTCAGAGACTTGAGCAAAACATATCATCCCGACAAGATAGGTAAGAATGCTGTAATGGCACAAGTGAATCTGGCATATGAAATATTGAAGAAATCAAAGAAGACCGGAATCAGTAAGGGTGTTTACGGAAAAACTACTGCACAGAAAGGTCAAAAGGTGGATAAGTATTACTAATGGGAAAATATTATGTGGGAACAGGAGTTCAATTCGGCGGCGCATTACCATTTCAAGTTCCCTACGATGGTCTGGTGGCATGGTACGATATGAGCCAGCAGACACCCCAGGCCAATCTGGCAGAAATGACCGGGCTAACCGACTTCTCTGGTAATGATAACCACATTGAGTTCCCTGATTTACTTCGAACCGAGCCACTGTACCTGGATGGTTCACAGTCACCCAACCAGCTTAGTATGTGGTTTACTTCCAGAAATCCAGGGGCAGTCCGGCCCGTAACGACTCCCCTTGCAATTCCAAGCCTGGTTCAACCGTGTACCGTATTCATGGCCTGGAGAAAAGGTGACTGGAGTATCCACGGCCCATATTTCGACGGCTACAATGCAGGCACCATGGCATGGCAAGAGCACGAGACAGCTGGTTCAGGCCACTACCAAATGGTTGCCGACGGTGGAACAAGGGTTGGTGACATGAACTTTCCCGACTACCCAAAAGGACACTGGGGTACTTTTCTTATAACATGCATATTTGACGGGGCGTCGTCTTCCATGCAACAGGATCAGAATACACCTGTATCAGGACTGGATTGTGGCACAGCTGCGCCAGGGGGCATAACAATAGGCATGTACGGTGATCAATCCCAGGCATGTCCAAATGCTTACATCATGGAATACCAAGTACATCAGGGAGTCCCTGCTCACTTAGTAGACATCCAAAATGAAATCATGGCGAGATGGCCAGCAATATAGATAGAGGTATAAATGGCAAGAGCATCAAAACTTGAAAAACCGAAATGGCAACTATATCAACTTTATAACAATGTCGAACATGACTTGTTTGAAGAATTGGTTTCTGAGTATACAGACATAGCTGGGTTCGAAGTTAGTTACTATAGTAGAAATGAAACACTTGCAGATTTCGATACATTGTATGGTGAACCAACATTTCAAAACACATCATTCAAAGCAGTGAAAACTACAAAGATGATCTATGAACCAACAGAAGAAGCGTCATTGACAACAGGGTTCGGAATCAATTCTGAGGAAGTTATTCAGTATGGTATGATACCTAAGTTCATTTTCAACAGAGATGTACAACTTGGCAATACCTCACCCTCAGCACACCCGAAACCGGGCGATATCATTTCAACCAGATGGAACAGTAGGGGTTATGAAGTAGTTGACGTTGCCGAAGAAGAAAATATCTTTGCAGCAACTAAACTTATATGGAACTTTGTACTTAGTCCATACAGATTCAGTGAACAAAATGCAGCAGTTATTGAACGTATACCTGAGTTGAGAGACCCAACAGAGGGCAAACTACGAGAAGCAGATGCAAGTACAACAACATTAACTACACCATTGTCTGCCTTTGGCGATAATGATTATCTCGAAGAAGAATCAGATGAAATTTATGACTATGGTGAAAATGCCGTAGACACAAGTATATATGGATATTAAATTATGAGACTAAGAATATTTTTAGAAGGCAAAATGAAAGCCCTTCATATGGAAATTGAAACATTTCTAAAGAAGAATCGTAAGCCGAAAGACAAAGAGATACATGCCCTTGCTGATAAATTAGGCATTGACCATGATACATTTGAGGAACATGTTTACATGATGCTCAGTGATAAACTCAGGGAAGATAAAATCAAAGGTGGTGAGGCAGACAAAAAATCTGAATCTGATTTTGATGCTGCTGAAATCAAACTGGGAATCAAGATAGAAATGGAACATACAGATGACCCAGCCTTGGCAAAAGAGATTGCCATGGATCATCTTACAGAATTACCGGACTACTATTCCAGATTGAAGAAAATGGAAAAAGAAGCGGGCATAGATGAAGATGATTCTGAACAAGAATGTCCGCCGGGTACAAAGTGGTGAGATGAAAGACAGGAATGTATAACTCCGGGAGAGTAAATAATTAATGGGAAAAGTATTATTAAAAGGAACTACTTCCTTTAAATCAGGAACGAGTTTTGGAAAGTGTTTCATTCCGCCGGCGCCGCCATTTTGGCTGACCGGCGGCGAGTTCGGTTATGTTGATTATGAAGTTACAAGTGGCCCAACAGCTTATACGGGCATAATGACTTATAATGCCGGTGAATACTCGCAAGGCTGCATGCTGCCGGACGGCAACATAGCAATCGTGAACGAGTTTAGCGGTAGGATAGCTTGCACTGTCCTGAATTCGGCGATGGAAGAAGTCCATGCCATTATAACTGACGTTGGTCCAGTTTGTGACGATAACCGAGTACAGAACCCTGAGTGTGCCATTTTATCGAATGGGAATATAGC
>JAEHCK010000063.1 GCA_020696345.1 Thermoplasmata archaeon
CAGGGGAATTTCACCCCCACGCCCTCACAGAACCGGACGTGAACCTCTCGACTTGCTAGTTGTCAGTTATCAGTATTGAATATATTGCCATATCACTTCGATCTTCCGCACATGATATTATTGTACCACGAAAGCACGAAAGCACGAAAAGATTCTATAAAATAACCGCAATTTCGTGCCCTTCGTGTCTTCGTGGTTAATATCTTCCGAGCCTAAAATAACGAAATATAAGCAGAGCCTGACAAGCAGACATTCTACAGAGCCTAACGAAGTGGAGCCCGAACCCGAGTCTGAGTATAATGAGATCTCCTTTCGGGAGCGGGATTGGATTTGTTATTACTGATATAAGATCGGGCTCTGATATGTTTTAGCTGAGATAGGCTCGGATTTATTATCACTGAGATAGGCTCGGGATCTGATATATTTTAGCTGAAATAGGCTCGGGGTTAATATCTACCGAGCCTAAACCAACGAAATATAAGCAGAGCCTGATAAGCATATATTCAACAGAGCCTAACGAAGTGGAGCCCGAGCCCGATAATAATGGAGTGATATAATACATTGATTCCCAGAATTAACGGAGAGATGCCCATAAATATCGGCAACATCGTTTTTTAACCGATACCGATATATATTATCAATCACATATCGGCTGTTGACAAATATGAACTATACCGATATGGTTTACAACAAAAAATTATTCGAAAGGATCCACCAAAAAAAAGCAGCTCTTGATTCCAAAATGCCATTGCCAGCGGATGCTGTGGAAAAACTCAACGAAGATATCCGGTTAAGACACACCTACCATTCCAATGCCATCGAAGGCAACACTTTAACCCTTCAAGAGACCAAGATCGTGGTTGAACTGGGGATAGCCATCGGTGGAAAACCACTTGCCGAACACCTCGAGGCTACGGGGAATGCGCGTGCCTTTGATAAAATAATGGATCTGGCAAAAAAACCAGGGGCACTTGACCATATTACTATATTGGAACTTCATGAGATTATAACCAAAGGTTTGTTGGAAGATTCTGGAAAATACCGTACACAAAATGTCCGGATCGCAGGTGCCCGGAAAAGCCCGCCAGGTTTTTTAAAAATACCCAAACTCATGGATGGACTGCTCGATGGTTTGGCTAAAATGAATGTGCATCCAATTATAAATGTAACATATTTTCATCATAGATTTGTCGAGATACATCCATTCTCAGATGGTAATGGCCGAGTTGCCAGACTTCTCACAAATTTATTATTAATGAGGTCCGGTTATCCGGCTGTTGTCCTGCAAAAAGAAGATGGAAAAAAATATTATGATTCTCTTGCAAAGGCTGATTCCGGTAACCTGGGCCCCTTTATCAATTTCATTGGTAAAGCGGTTGATGAGTCGCTAACACTTTATTTGGGGATCTTCGGCGGCAAGAACGAATTATTACCATTGGCAGAATTGTCGAAGATCTCTCCCTATTCTCAAGAGTACCTTAGCCTGCGTGCGCGCCAGGGGATCCTGGATGCTATTAAACTCGAAAATATCTGGCACTCGTCAAAAAGAGCGTTAGATGAATATGTTAAGGAGCGTGGGAAATAGCGATTAAATTTACTTTTCAAAATTTAACCAGTATCTTGATATATTTTCTTTATCTAATTCCATTGCGGTTATATCTTTAGGCTTTCAATCCCTTGGGTCAATAACATTCAGCCCGGGTATTATCGCGAATATATGGTCTGTTGATAATGTTTTCTCATTTTGGTTTATTGCCGTGGCAATATGAAGTGCATCAAATGTACCAAGAAAATCATGTTTATGCATCAATTGTTTACTTTTTTTAAGAACTTTTTCATCCAATGGAATGAGTTTGATCTTCCAGTCCTTTAGAGTTTTTTCGATCCTGAACATCTCTTCTGGTGTATTTTCGCGTAATAAAACCAACCTACATTCTACAACTGTGAGAACGGAAGTTAATAATCCTTTTTCATCTTTTATTCGATTTTGAACAGGTTCTTTAAGCCGATCAGAATCTTTAACTAATGCCAAAACACAATCGGTATCAAGATACACGTTTACCACGATCTGTTTTTTTCCTAGCCTCTTCGTAAGCATATTCTTCTGCCCGATAATGCACTCGTTTTTGAAAAAGAATTGCCAGCCTAACCCCATACCTTAATGCTTCAGATCTTGAACCAAAGACCTTTTCTTTCACTAAATGATCTATCTCTTTCACCAACCCAGACGGTATTGAGACCGACATTGATACACGTTCTTTAGTTTTAGTCATATTTATACATATGTATAAACTCTTATTTGGATTTTTCTATGAGCCATGCATATAATAACGCTGAGAGATCTTGCATTTTTATTGGTTAAAGAAAAAAGTGTGGCTTGAGATTTGAGATTTTCTTTGGATTTGGGGTTTTCTTGGAGCTTGGAGCTTGGAATTTGAGATTCCCCTTCATCAATAATTATTTGCCCGGAATCTTCTTATAATCCTCCAAAAACCGATCGATCCCGATATCGGTAAGCGGGTGCTTCAGCAGCTGTTTCAGCACCTTATACGGAATTGTAGCGACATGTGCGCCCATCATAGCCGCCTCCAGTACATGTAGCGGGCTTCTGATGCTTGCCACGATCACCTGCGTGTCGAAGTCATAGTTATCGTATATGGTCAGGATATTTTCAACTATATCCATGCCGTAATGGTTGACGTCGTCCAAACGACCCACGAACGGGCTCACGTAAGTTGCCCCTGCCTTGGCGGCCAATAACGCCTGTGTGGGTGAGAACACTAGAGTCACATTGGTCTTAATATTGTGCTGCTTGCAGATCTGTGCAGCCTTCAGACCTTCACCGGTCATTGGTATTTTGATTATGACGTTCCGATGTATTTTGGAGAGCTCCTCCGCTTCGGGGATCATATCTTTTGCACTCTCGCTTACCACCTCGGCGCTCACCGGGCCGTCCACGATCTCGCAGATCTCCATTACAACCTCTGCAAAATCTCGTCCCTCTTGTGCGATCAAGGTGGGGTTGGTGGTGACGCCGTCAACAATTCCATATGAATTCATTTCACGAATATGCTCAACATTAGCGGTATCGATAAAGATCTTCATGATTATCATTCCTGAATTCAACATTTATTATAATTAATTATGCATTTATTCCGATTTAAAGATCAGACATATTGTTTTATTTATTATAAGGATAGGGATTTGGGATTTGGAATGTGGGAGGTGGGTTGATGTTTTAGCGATAAGACCCGAATCCATCTTTGTGTAATTATTGATTTTCAAGGGATTTGGGATTTGGAATGTGGGAGGTGGGTTGATATCTAGGCGATAAGACCCGAATCCATCTTTGTGTAATTATTGATTTTCAAGGGATTTGGGATTTGGAATGTGGGAGGTGGGTTGATATTTTAGCGATAAGACCCGAATCCCACAAGCGAGGGAACCGAGCGTCCGCATCCCACGTCCCTTACTATGCATCATTCTACATATTTTTTTCCTTTTTACTTTATATTGAGATTTATTCTTTCCTCTTCATAACATGATATGCGGCCTTGACGATGTTCTCGGATGTTAGACCGAATTTTTCCATTAACTCGTCTGATTGCCCGCTCTCGCCAAATACATCGGGTATTCCCACGGCCTTCATTGGCACATGCGCATTCTCCACCAGTGCCATTGCCACCTGACTTCCGAGACCGCCCATCGTACTATGTTCCTCCGCGGTTACCACCCCGCCGGTTTTATGGGCGGCGTTGTTCAGTGATTCCAGGTCCAACGGTTTTATCGTGCTCATGTTCATGACCTGTGCCGAGATCGGCTCTTTTGCCTTTGCCAACTCATCGGCGGCCAGCAGACATTTCGAAACCATAACGCCGGTACCGATCAAGGTAATATCATCGCCATCCTTGAGTATCTGCGCCTTTCTGATCGGGAAATGCTCGGTCAGGTCGGTTGTTGTGATCGTTGGCACATCTGCCCGACCCATGCGCAAATAGACCGGGCCATCGTTCTCGGGTTTTACGATCTATTTAATTGCCCTGTAAGTCTCCGGACCGTCTGCGGGGTTGAGCACGGTCATATTTGGCAGTGCGCTCATGAGCGCTATATCCTCGATGATCTGGTGTGTAGCACCGTCACCGCCAACCGTGATCCCGGCATGTGTTGCGATGATCTTGACATTTAAATTCGGATATGCAATTGACTGTCGTATCTGGTCGTAGACACGGCCGGTACCGAAGGCTGCGAATGTGCTGGCAAAGGCGACTTTACCGGTGGATGCAAGCCCGGCAGCGATGCTCATCATATTTGCCTCGGCAATGCCCACATTGAAATGCCTTTCGGGCAGCTTTTTTGCAAACCCGTCGGTCTTCACCGATGATGCCAGGTCGGCAGTTAGTACCACGATATCTTTTCGTTCAAGCCCGAGCTCGACCAGTGCGCGCGACCAATAGGGCCGTTGACCTTCCATGGACCATCCTGATGATGATTTGTTTTTATCTGCACTCATACTCATTTACTGCCTCCAGCTCTATCATTGCCTGCTCGTATTCCTCGTCGTTCGGCGCCTTACCATGGAACTCCACGGCGCCTTCCATGAAGCTCACACCTTTACCCTTGATCGTCTTTGCGATGATCACCGTGGGTTTACCCTGGATCTTCTTTGACTGGTCGATGGCATGGATGATATCTTTAATATCGTGCCCGTTGATCTCGATCGTGTGCCAGCCGAACGATTTCCACTTGAACTCGATGGGCTCGGTGGACATGATCTGCTGGGTTGGCCCGTCCAACTGCAGGCCGTTTGCATCTACGAACACTGTCAGGTTATCCACCTTAAAATGCGCAGCCGCCATGGCGGCTTCCCAGGTCTGGCCGCAGTCCATCTCGCCGTCGCCTATCATTACGTAGACCCTGTAGAATCTTCGGTCGAGTTTGCCGCCCAGCGCCATACCGATCCCCATGGACAGCCCCTGACCCTCGGAGCCGGTGCTTGCCTCGACGCCCGGTGTGCGCTTCGAATCGGGGTGGCCTTGGAGCATGCTGCCAAGTTCTCTTAGATGGTTTAATTCTTCCATATCAAAGTACCCCGCCTGTGCCAGTGTTGCATACAGTGCCGGTGCGGCATGACCCTTGCTTAGAACGAACCTGTCCCTATCGGGCCAATTGGGTTCCTTTGGGTTGCCGTTCATGCTGTGGAAATATAACACCGTAAGAATATCGGTAGCAGATAACGAGCCGCCCGGGTGACCAGAACCCGCAGTATGTGTCATTTTGATCACCCATTTACGTGTCTCGCGGGCTCGATCTTCCAACCGCTTGATCTTTTCTGATAACTCCTCTATTGTAAGGTCTTCATCTATTGCCACTTAAAAACATCCCCTCAATTAGTTAGATCAATAGTCCGTTTATTTTAAATTCTAATGTCTATCGAAACTTGACTATGTGTGTACAAATGTTTGTTGAAAATGGTAAATGCATTTTACTTTATAATTATTGTTATTAGACCAGTAAAGGGACTGTCTAACGCGGTTCGTTTTCAATATGTGCAATTAAAATAATTGAAGTTTTGTGTTTTATCGTATCAAGCTATAATATTGCTATTTTGTAGTCGAGCAGAGTTATCATAGGAAGGTAGCCGTGATTCATTGTTGATTGACAGATGCCGGGATTAATTGTTGATTGACAGATACCGGGATTCATTGTTGATTGGCAGAAGCCGGTTTCTATTCAACATCAACCCCGCCAGGTATCTGTTCAGCACCAACCCCGCCAGGTATCTGCTCAGCACCAACCCAACCAGGTATCTGCTCAGCACCAACACATCCGGGTATCTGCTCAGCACCAACCCAGCCAGGTATCTGTTCAGCACCAACCCAACCAGGTATCTGTTCAGCATCAACCCAACCAGGTATCTGTTCAGCATCAACCCCGCCAGGTATCTCCTCAACACCAACCCAGCTCGGTATCTGCTCAGCACCAACCCCGCCAGGTATCTGTTCAGCACCAACCCCACCAGGTATCTGTTCAGCACCAACCCCGCCAGGTATCTGTTCAGTATCAACCCGGCACGGCATCTGTTCAGCATCAACCCGGCACGGCATCTGTTCAACATCAATTAAGCTCGATTACATCTCCAAATTATGATCGTGTGATGGTTTACTTCTGGGTGCGGACAGGTAAAGGATGAGAAACACTACGAACAACAATAAGAATATCGGCATGACCGCATACACGGACTGCAGTTCCAGATTCTCGTGCATGAACGCCGGTGTGAACACCGGATAGAGTGTAAAGATCGCCAAAAACAACCCCGTGATCAATATGGTCAGGCCCATGAACAGGCCAAGATTGTGTATGTATTGAATGGTGAGTTTTTCCATCTTTTGGTCTATGCTGGCTGTAATTGTTAACATTTCCGGATGTTTTGTATTCTCCACCGTCTTATATGCTCTGGTCAGATGTTCCTGTATCCTGCAAGCGCCGTCAGCCACCTCGATATACATGAGGGTCAATAACCCCAGAAATAGCAATATGGGCAGCTCCGGCTTATAACCAATGCCCAATAACATGATGAGGAACACGAAGATCATGGGTATGATCGTTAAATGTCGTTTGCCCGAGATCAGAGCATACGTCCCGACCGCCATTGCGGTGATGCTCATGAGGTCTATGAATACCAACACAAAGCGGTTCATGGTGAAAACCAGCTCGAATATGATCCAAAGCGTGATAATGATCATTATTGAAATAAAAAAGATCAGTTTCAAGTAATCCATGAGCTGGGCACGGCCATATTGTACCTGCACCCACCTCAGGTTCTCGAACTCGAACTCGATATATCTGTAGAACATTCCGAGGAAGATGCCGATAAACCCAACGCCAAGTAATGCTTTTGGATCTCTGTATATCTCCTCGCCGATGAACTTGGTCCATTCCAGGTTCATAACGATGTTTAATTCAACTAACACGAACAGGCAAATTATCCCCCACAATTTTAACAAATTAAGTGTGGGTATTTTATGAAAAATACCGAAATATTCCATCAATTGGGGTTTTTTATACGGTTGTGTTTGTGTTGGGTAGGGGTTTTGCGGATGCCGGGCCACATACGTGTGTTTGGGTCCGTAATTACCGAATTGTCCGTTTTGTCCGTTATTAGATCCTATCTCTACCAACAGTTCACCTCAAGATCTCCTTTGAAAAAAGCTCCAGGATCTCATCTATGGGATCCTCGGGCGAGTATTCGATCACAGATGCACCGAGGTTGCGTAATTCACGTATGAAGTTCTCACGGCCAAGCCTGAACAGGTCGAATTTGCTCAGTGGGCCCGCATACTCGGAAAAATTCAGCTCGAACCTGATCGCTGATGGCGAGATGATAATGACCCGATAACCGAATGCCGATAGCCATTCTACCGAAGATAGGAATGTTTGGTCGTATTCCAGATTGCTGATGAGTATTAGCGTAGTTTTCGATCTCATAAATGGTTTTGCATATTGCAGTGCGATGTTCAGGTCTGTCCAGCCCTTGGCATACACGCCCGTGAGCAGCCGCAGTATCTCGTTTTGGTGTCGGATACCGGGTTTGGGCGGAAGCACCTTGATCTCGTCGTTATATACTACAACACCCACCTGGTTGCGATGCATGATCAGAAAATTTGATACGGCCAAGGCCAGTTTGACATTATACTCGAGCGTGTTTTTCACAACCGAACCGATATTCGTGTTATTTCGTGCGTCGAGAAACACCAGAGAATCGCAGATGTTCTCCTTTTCGTATTCGTTCACCATCAACTCGCGCTTGCGCGCATAAACCTTCCAATTTATCTTTTTGAACGGGTCGCCCTTGATGTAATCACGAATGTGATAGAACTCTGTGGACGCCCCAGCCTGCGGCGTGAGGAACTCGCCGGGGTAGTGTATGTTCTTTTTACTCGTAAATTTGAACTCATTAAGCCCGGCCACATGCGGAAAGATGGCAATGGGCTCTTTTTCATGGACTACCTGGTCATGGTAGAATATATTAAAATGATCCGAGATCCTGGCAAATGTCGGACCCACCGAATAATAACCGCGCACCGGAAACTGGAGCGAATATTCCATGGTCTGTGACTCTTGCGGGTTATAGATCATATGATTGATCCCCTCTTGAAGCTCGGCATACTCGGGTATCCTATCGAATATTTCCACGGTGCCAAAGCCCTGCTGGACCTTGTCTATCTTTAGATCGACCTGCAAGTCATCATTCTCAAACAATGTGGTGTTGGTGGTCTTGCGCAGAACCTTAATGTCCGGTCTTGGCATCACAAGTACCAACAAGAAAAATGTGAATATGACCAGTGCTAGTATCATTAGCTGGAAGTCGGAGAGTATCAGGCCCATGACGATGCTGAACGTTCCGAGGAAGATCAATAACCCGCCTTTCCTGGTCCACATGGTTATCGCCACCTCCGCAGATCACGATCACGGTCCGGATCATAATCAAAATCTTCATGATCTTTTTGGCCATATGTGCCTGTGTTCGGATCGTCATAGTACAGCGGGTCGTAGTTATCATTGTTATCATCAATTTCATCATTATCATCCAGCGGCTCGACCGCAACCGGCGCCACATTTTCATGTTCATGTTCCTCGGGCATTTTTGGCGACCAGCCCGATATTCGTTCGATTATTATCTCAAAATATCCATTGTAATATGTGTAAGATTGGGTTATGAAGTCCCAGAGATATCGATCATCTATCAAGTTGTATAATGTCTTCTCATCAAGATCTTTGAACTCCTCGGGTGTAAACCCATACCCCAGCCGAACGCGCTCGAGAAAGGTATTATATATTTGCCAATAATCTTGATACGACACATACGGGTAATTCAGGATATTGAAATGCCTGGCCCTCAACAAGTTCCTGTTCTTCCAGACCGGCTGCACTTTAAGCCGCACACCGATGAATATGGTGAAGCTGATTATCAGAATTACCACCAGCAAGATGCTCCAAACCGTGCTCGTGAAGTATACCAGACCAGAATAAACAACATGTCTTGTATTCTCGAAGGTGTCATGGTTGATATGCCTGCTCTCGTCAAAGATCACAACACCGCCATCGGGCAGCAACGACCCGAGCAAATGTTGGATGAACTTGGAATTATCCAACTGCTGCCAGTTATCGTTTATGAACAGCCCGGGATCACTGATGATTATGGCCTTACCACCATACTCCCTGATCCTAAGGCTCAATATAACAAAATATATTCCTTTCATCTCATTGGCTTCGCGAACATCATTACCGTCTTGGTCCAGCCAACCATTCTCACTGGTTACGGCAATTGGCTCGATATTGAGTGTGGATGAATATTGACGGTCGACCTCAAGCGCCGCAGGCTCGTTCAGGATCAGGTCATAAGCATTTCCATTTAGAACTGCCCGCACCGTCACAAATTTCGGGTTCTTTATATAATTCGTATCGAACAGCTGCTTGGCTTTGAAGTTGATATCTTTAATATCGGGACACGCATTTGGTGGCTTGTCCAGTAATGAATTCCCGAAACCGAAATCGTCGGCAATGATCAAATTTCCGCCATGGCTCATAAAGGCCCAAAGGTCTCTTGCCTCGTCATCGGTGTACGCACGCTCGACGCCGATGGCCATGTATACCATGTTCTTATGCTCGGCCGTATCAAATTTCGATAGTATGGAAGGCGTGGATATGATGGACGAGATCTTGAAACCCTGGCTCTTGATCCCCTTCCTGCATTCGGACAGGTCGTCCCACGAATCGGAGTATGCCGATAGCTGTGGTCTGCCCGGCGAGGTAATAACAACCGAGTACAGGCTGTATAGAATTAGGATGATGATCATTATCACTACGGGTATGAATGCCCAATTCTCACGACGTTTGAACGTTGATCTTAATATATATCTCCACCTTGATCTTGATTCCACAACAACACCTATTGTAATAATCTTTGATTGCGTTTATTTTAAATTCCAATAACCAAGCACCAATAATCAAACAAATTCCAATAACTAATGACCTAATATGCAAACAGGAAAGAGGGGAGAGGACGCTCGTTTCTCTCGCTAGTGGATAGAGGGATCTTACACTTAATCATCAGCCCGCTTTCCTCTTTCCACCTCCCGCTTTCCAAATTAATCAATTTAACTCGCAGCCCTACTAAAGTGTATGCCTCGCTTGAGACTTCTAAGTTCGAATTTAAGCTCACGAAAGCTTTTTATGGCCTCATCTCGGGTGGTCAGATCCAGCACATGGTCACTGTACCGCGCCTCCTCGAATATACCGGTTAGCGCACCGATATTTGTTTCCGTGATCGGTAGTGCTGACATGATGTCCTTTTTGAACTCCCGCGGCGTTTCCGACGGCTCGCGAATAAAGTCATAACGCTGCATGATCTTTAACATCGATTTATAGGCTTCGAATATCTCCAGGCGAATGGCGTCAAACTCGCGTTTATCCTCGATCTTGGATAACCGTTCTTCTGCGCGTTCGGCAACCTCTGCCAGCTCGTCGATATGCTGGGTGCGCCAGCTAAGGTAATACATACCTATGATCAGGATTAGTATCAACCCAATAATGATCGGCCAGATATTGCCTAGGTTGCCCATGCCAGAGCCGCCTGCTCCATCTGTCGACGGGCCATCGCCCGTTGGATTTGATGTTGATGGGTCCAGATCGGTGTCCCGATCGGGAAGGTTGGGGTCGTGCCCCGGGTCACCCGGTTTTGGCCGAACAACCGGCGGGTCGGGTGTAATTAAATTGCCGCCGCCCGTTCCATCGCCATTGCCAACATCACTTCCCGGCCCTGTGGGAAAGTCGGTGTCAAGATTAGGCGACGTGCCCATATCGATCTCTTCCCCGTCGAGCCAGCCATCGCCGTCCGTATCCAACCGCAACGGGTCCGTGCCATATTCGGATTCCAATCGATCATCCAGGCCGTCGCCGTCAGAATCTATTAGAATTGGGTTGGAGTTGGTCTCATAGACCTCGGCACCGTCAAACAGCCCGTCGTCATCGGTGTCTGTATCGAACGGGTCGGTTAACCACTGCACCTCTTCCCAGTCCGAGAGCCCGTCTCCATCAGTGTCCTCTTTGAGCGGGTTTGTACCGATGGAAACCTCGAGCCCGTCCGTTAACCAGTCGTTATCGGTGTCAAGGTCGTTGGGGTTGGTCTCACCAGGGCCTGTTCCATTGTTCCAAGGTCTCCAACGTTCGGCATCACCATCCAGGTTGCGGTCCTCGAATTCACCGAGATCTTTTTCTCCATTCTTATTGTAATCCACCCAACCATCGGGCAGCCCGTCGTTATCTGTATCGATCTTGTACGGGTTGGTATTGTGGTCTCTTTCAAGTATGTCTGTGAGCCCGTCGCCGTCTGAATCGATATACTGATCGTCGTCATCATCCAGCGGGTCGGAACCGTACGAAACCTCGGCGCCGTCAGAAACACCGCCACTATCGGTATCGGAATCGTTCATATCGGTTCCCAGCTTATACTCCTGTTCATTTGTTAAGCCGTCACCGTCATAGTCCAATAACCAGAAATCGTCCGAGTTGTTCAACGGGTTGTGATCATATAGAACCTCAACGCCGTCGCCCATCCCGCCGAGATCTGAATCGTATGCGAATCTATCTGTACCGAGCTCCAGTTCCTTAGAGTCCATGAGCCCGTCGTTATCCGAATCCAGTACTTTCAAGTCGTCGTCCGGGTCGTTGACCGGGTCAAGTCCGGCAATATATTCCAGGTTATCGGACGCACCGCCGCCATCGGTGTCCCATTTATTCGGGTCCGTGCCAAGCTCGGCCTCCTTGGCGTCTGTTAATCCATCATGGTCCGTGTCGATGAGGTTCGGATCATCGCCAGGGTCTAGCGGGTCGCCGCCCATTTCAATCTCCAGACCGTCATACGCACCACCGGAGTCGGTGTCATAATCCAAGGGGTCGGTTTTCGAAAACTCGAGTTCGTAATAATCCGTGAGCCCGTCACTGTCCGTGTCTGAATTGAGTGGTGATGTGCCATTTTGTATCTCCTCGAGATCTGTGAGCCCGTCCTTATCGGTGTCCTTGCTGAACGGGTTCGTGCCAAGCGATAGTTCGTCCTGGTCTAACACGCCGTCATTGTCGTCGTCCGGGTCATCGTAATTCTTTATCCCATCCAGGTCCGAGTCCATTCGTTTATGGTTCACCAGCTCGGTAATGTCAACATACTCGCCACCCATACCGCCACCGCCCGTGCCGTTGTCGATCAGGTCGGTTGCGTTGCCGTCGGGATCCACATTGTATGTGATCACATTGTTATCGCTTCCCGCAACCGTTACGCCGGTAGTGTTGCCGTATATGGCCCTGTTCGGTGTTGGCTCGAACGCAAGCCAACCAACGCCCTCGAGCAGCACCTCGCCCCATGCGTGTGAGTGCCCCACACGTACCACGCGCTCCGATGCCGCGGGGTCTTCGATATCGCCCGGACCGAACCCAACCGCCATCTGGGCGGGGATACCGTTTGCACGGCACATAAGAACAAACACGGTTGCAAAGTCCACGCAATGACCGCGGTATGTTTTTGTCAGCATGTTCACGAGAACTGTGTTGTACGGGTGGATATGCTTGAACTTGATATTTTCATTCGGATATTCGTAATTATATTCGTAGCTGTTCAGATCATATATGAAATTGGACTTGAGATACTTTGCAATCGCGCTGGCCTTTTCAAAATCCGAAGAATACCCGGCGGCGACCTTTTTACCACGACCAATGATCGTGTCATCAACCGTGTTCAGCTCGGTCAGGTAGTGGTTCTCGATCTCCATGGGCGCATTTGCTCGCCTAAGCACATCGTCGTCATAATCGTAGATCGTGGCGTTGAACGCGTATGAACGGATGTACTGGTTCGTTTCGAACGTTCCGATGGGGTTGTACCTGATATAACTGTCAGGGGTAACCGAGTATACACGCGTGGTATGAAGCGCGGTTGGCAGCATGCCGGTCACAGAGCCCTGGAATGTTACCGAATATGAAAATTCATGTTTGGCCTCGAACTCTTCAACCTCCGGTGTCAGCTCCGAACCCCTGTAGATATCGGCGGGGTATGTATTTCTTCTGTTCCACTGGCCGTTTACGTAATCGTCATAGACCGCCGTGCGCCAGTAGCGCGGGTTGGCGGCCGGAGTGATCTTGAACAGGATCTCGTTGAACTCCTTATCACTGGGATAGATATCATTGTCGTCGTTGAAGTTCATGTCGTATGAAAAACTCGTCAGCTTGTCGTTATTGTAGCTGTTCACCAGGATATATCTCTTCATTTCCGGTGATAGGTCGGATATGTTGCTGTTGGGGTCGGCTGGGTCAAGATCATTGAACTTCTCGAAGCCGTCAGGCAGTCCGTCGTTGTCAGAGTCCTTGTCCATGATATTGGGCTTGCCGTCGCCATCGAGATCGCCCGTGCTATGGAACAGTGCCCTAAGCTCGGTCTCGGTCAGGTGCGGGTGCTTGGTCCGCAGCCAGTCCGGTGGTTCGGAGTTTAGCTCGTCATTGTACCGGTCGGTCCAGTACTTGAACTCCTCGCCGTCGGTTAGGGCGTCGTTGTCGGAATCGGGTTCGTCGGGGTCGGTGCCGGTGATGTACAGCTCGTCCTCATCCACCAGCAGGTCACCGTCGGTATCGATCTCCTCGCGCAAGTCGTCTTCGGGCGTGGTTGCGATCTCCGAATGCTTCGAGCTCGTGGGCTTCAGCCACGGCAGGTACGGCACCAGAATCAACAGCAATACCAGGAGAATCGCAATAAGAAAGATCTTTCCTCTAATTTACACACCCCCCAGGAGCATTTATTATTTTAAAATATATCTTGTTCGGTCATTTAATTAGCATTCCCGTACTTAATACATTCCATTAACTATTAATTTTCACCTGTTAACATCTCTTTTCGCAATATAAATATTTATGGGATGATTTAAACTTTTTTTGTTCATGAACATAAGTAATACAGGAGAGGGTAAGCTAGTTGGTTGAATGGTAGATTCAGGGGTCAGGGTTCACAATTAAGGGGTCGGAGGTTAACTCGCAATATGTATGCTAAGGCAATTGTAAGTTGTAAATTGTAAAAGTTAAAGTGTAAAAGCAAATCAAAATTTTTCAATTTGCATTCTCTAACTTTGGAAAAGTCGAAGAGTTTTCCAATGTAGAATAATTTTTCTCTGGTAAATTATTCAAATTCTTCAATTTGCAATCTGAAATTTGTATTTTAGAATTCCCAAAACAAAAATCCTGCTGACTTATCCCCGGCCCCTGTTTATATTGTTAAGTGACCATTTTGAGTTCGAGAGTTTGGATTTGGGATTTTCTTGGGTTTTGGTATTATTTGGATTTGGGGTTTATTCTTCAATTTTCATAAATGATTTTTACCCTGAGACCCCGGTTCATTTTTATCAATAATAATAAATAAAAATTTTATATACGATAATATCTATATATTCCATGTACATAATGGGGGGTATCAAATTGGACCAGGATACCAAAATAAATGAAATGGAAATAACAGACGAGTTCGTGATGGCCAACTCGACCACAAGTGTTCGGGAGATCGCCAATAAACTGCAGAAGCTGCGTGAGGAAACCGACCATGGTGCTGTGCTGGTAACGAAAGATGAACATGAAGTGATCGGTTTCATAACCCAAAAAGAGATCGTAGATCTAATGATAACCGAAACAGATCCTTCGCAAAAGGCCGCAGAGGATATCATGAACACCGATTTCATGAACATACGAGAGGACCAAACTTTAGGAAATGTCATCCCGTTGATCTCGGAGAAGTATCCTAATTCGATCGTGGTTACCGATACTGATGGGGGATGTGTGGGGTATTTCTCAAAAAACGATTATTCCGATGCTCTGGCAGCGTTGGGGATCTATGATAAATCCCAAGAACCAAAATCCAAAAACGATTGGCGCACGCGCGGGATCGCGATGTCTTCTTCCGGAGATAAGGCCGAGGCATTGAAATGTTACGAAAAATCAATTGAATCAAGCTCGGATAAAGAGAAAAGCTGGTCAAGGCTGGCTAAGAGTATGGAAAAAAATAACAGGGTTAATGATGCGCTTATGTGTTATGATAAAGCTCTGGAGATCAATTCGGAAAATGATGAGATCATGTTAGAGAAGGGTAAACTTTACTCGGAGGAAAACACGGAAGATCTGGCGGTCCAGAATTATAAAAAAGCATTAGAGATGAACCCAAATAATGTGGAGGCGTGGATGAATATCGGTATGGAACAGGCAAATTCCGGCAACATTGAAGATGCCTTGCAAAGTCTTGATAAGGCTAGTGCACTCAAAAGCCAATCACCAGAAATTTGGTTTAAAAAAGGCAGTGTTTATGAGAAGGCAGAAAAATATGAGAAAGCAATAGAGTGTTATACTCAAACCATTGAATTGAACGATCATCATGAAGAGGCGTGGTTCAATAAAGGGGTGGCGCTCAAACAACTGGGAAAAAGAGGGGATGCGCTCCAATGTTTAATAAGATTATTACAGATCAATCCTGCCAACGAGAGTGCTCGAGAGGCTCTTAATACTTGGAGGTAAGATTTTTCAAGGGGGATTCAGGATGGATAAAGAAACAGAAATAAACGAACTGGATATAAAAGATGAATTCTTACTGGCAGAATCAACAGACGGTTTGGATAAAATTTCCCGAATGTTACAGGAGTTGGATATGCAAAGTGGTGACGGCGGCGCAATTTTGATCACACAAAATAACGAAGTGATCGGCTTTGTCACCGATAACGAGATCGTGGACCTTGTTGCAGAGGGCAAGGACCCAGCAGAATTACATGCGTCGGATATTATGAACACCGATTATGTTGAGGTTTTAGAATATGAGACCTTGAGGGACATTATACCGATAATAAAAAAACAATTTCCAAATGCCATCGTGGTTATCAATGATGATCGACAATGTGTGGGTCTATTTTCCAAAAACGATTATGAAGAGGCGCTTGCAAGAGTGGGTGTATATGACGAATCAAGAACACCAAAAACCTCGAAAGAATGGCAAACCAGAGGGATCGCACTTTCTAATATTGGTAAAAAGATCGACGCACTCAAGAGTTTCGAGCGCTCGATAAGATCGGCCCGTGACAAGAAAAAGGGATGGAAAGATCTGGCGGCAAGGTTGGAGAAAATAAACAGTTATAAAGAAGCTATCATGTGCCTGGATAAATCTGTTTCTATAAACCCAGACGATGACAAAGCACTTGCAAAACGCGGAGAGCTATATTCCAAAGAACAAACAAAGAATCTGGCGATCCACAGCTATCGACTGGCACTATCTATCAATCCCGAAAATGTTACTGCGCTAATGAATATGGGTCAAGAGCAGTCCAATGCTGGCGAGATCGAAGAGGCCATGAAATGTTTTGAGAAGGCGGGGGCAATTAAAGGTGAAAATCCTGAACTGTGGTTTAGGAAAGGTTCTGCTTTTGAAAAGGCCAAAAAGTATGATGAGGCATTAAATTGTTATGATAACGCCATAAAAATGAATGGTGCCTATGAAGAGGCCTGGTTCAGTAAAGGTGTGACCCTGGATAGGCAGGGGAAGGATAAGGAAGCGTTGAATTGTTTTGAAGAGATACTTAAGATCAACCCGAACAATAGAAATGCCAAAAATGCAGTCGATACTTTCATGCAGACCGGTGCGTTTCAATTCTCGTAAAGTTATTGCGTGAGAGTACGCGAGCTATGCTCGCTTGAGGTGAGAGGAAAATTAGGTGGTAGATAATTGGAGATAGGTGACAGGAAAGAGGGAAGAGGACGGAAACTTTTTGGCTGTTACCTGCGGAAACTTTTTGGCGGCGAGCTGTGCTGGCTCACCCCTCACAAAAAGTTTTACGGTCATCCCAAAACTCGGGGTGAGCCTGCTCGTTCGCCGTTTATCCCTGACCATCGGTCTCATCTACTTCGCAAAAAGGTAACGGTCTCCTCACACCTCAAACGATTATTCTTATTAAAAGATCGTAGTGTACTCACACCTCAAACCTAATGAATCCAATATATACAGAAATAACTCAAAAATCTGCAGAATGGGCCCACCCGGACTTTTGGAATTCCAACGGGAATTCCAAATGCGAGCCAATTACCGTTAAATCAAAAAATTATTAAAAGACGGTAATTGGCGAAGTTCGAACAATGAACGATATATAGGGTGGGCCCACGGATATAATTAATGAATAAATAGAGTGGGCCCTCACGGACTTTTGGAATTCCACCGGAATTCCAAATGCGAGCTAATTACCGTTAAATCAAAAAATTATTAAAAGACGGTAATTGGCGAAGTTCGAACAATGAACGATATATAGGGTGGGCCCACGAAAATCATTATTAAATAAGTAAAGTGGGCCCACCCGGATTCGAACCGGAGTCTATGGCTGTTTTGCACCTTTACTGTCCTAATGATCCGGAAAAATAAAGGCCTGTCCCAAAGCCACAAGGATTGACCAAGCTACCCTATGGGCCCAATATTATGAATGGATTTGTTGTTTTTCTTGGGATAAAGTATTCCTCTTTAAAAATGTTTATGCATAATACAAAATGTTATAAATAGAAAAGGCTACATTTATAGTACCCCCTGCAAGGAGTGGTATGTTATGCAAAGTCCATCGCCATATACGGCCGTAACACTGATCATAATTCTTCTGTTGTTGCCATCAACACTGGGCTGCATCTCGTTTGATCCCGAGGAAGATGATGATAATGATCAATACGTATCTGGATTCGAATTAGAATTTCTGAAAAACTCGGTTCCACTGATGTACGAGTTAAATGAACCCACCATAGAGGAAAAACCCAAGATCAACAGCTCAACTCCCAAACGTGTCTCAAACATTATAGCTATATGGTACTTTGAAAAGAATGTGATCTATAAAGATTTTGGAGGGGTTATAAAGATATCTATTGAAAATAACTGGACCAGCGGAATATATGTATATCGAATTGGTATTTTGCCATCGTGGTACTCATCTGTCCCAAGGAAAGACGCGGGTGAATTTGCAGATGCGGGTGTTTACATCTATCCGGGCGAAAAAAAAGATGTGGGTATCATCTACTTCTCGGGCCCGGCAAAAACCGGCCGATATAATTATCATATCAGCTTTTCGGCGTATTCCCAAAACGATGATGGTTCCTGGAACGACTGCGGCCCACAAGATGCCTCCGAGAAATCGAATGATGTAATAGCCATGCCAAATACGGTGGAATATGAACAGCATTATAATATAAAACAGTATTATAAAAAGATCAACAGTGTTGTGGACCCGACAAATGCACGAATTTACAATCTCTCGCATGAGCTTGCCAGTAATTATTCGGGAAAATACAATATCTTTCAGGTGTGTGCACTTTTTGAATATGTGAATTCCAATATAAAATATTTCAGTGATCCGTCAAATACCGAGAATTACTGGTGCACACCCGAACAGACGTTATTATACGGTGGCGATTGTGAAGACCATTCAACCTTGATCGCATCTCTGATAATCTCACTCGGCGGTGCGGTGCGTATGTACATGACCGATTCGCACGCATTTCTCGGGCTGTATATTGGTGATCGCTCAAATATTGATGCACTCACCTCCGCGATCAGGAGTTACTACCGGACAGATCTGCAGCTATTCTATTTCGATGATGACCTGGGCTCATGGTTGATCGTCGATACCGTGGGGTCAATATATCTCGGCGGCCTACCTCTGGGTGCGGCGCCGACAGTAGATAATGATGATCTCGATAATAATTCCGGGAAAATTAACATGTCGTGGGGTTTTACCGAAACCGAGAGCCTTTATATTATTGATATCAAACCGTAATAGATAATTGGAAAAGTTAAAATTTAAAAGGCAAAATGTAAACCACAACAATTTTTTATAAAAAATTGTCTGGAGCTAAGAATTCTTAAAAATGCATTACAAATAACTCAGAATTCCTACCCAGTCAAAAGTAAGAATGCAAAGAGGGGAATGCAATTTATTATTGCTGAGCATGGGAATGGGGAATGTGATTAGTTGATGATGAATATGGGAATGGGATGATTTTTTGTTGAATATGGGAACGAGAAGCCGGTTTTGCACCTCCAATTCTCTTATTAACAATATTACTTCCATTCCCTAATCATCGATATTTGATCCATTCCCGAAGAATTTTTAACACTGCTTATTTCTGACCCCTGAATTGTGATCCCTGGGGTTAGAATTCCAAATTTAATTATAATCATCATCAAAGGAATTTTAAGCCTGAACAATATGCATGCATAAATTGTTCTGAGCTAATAATTCTTTAACTTGATTTCAATTACATACAGAATTATTACCCCTCCAATAAAAATAAGAATTAATCAATAAGGTAGCTTATTTTTGTGCTGGACCCCTAATTTGTCTGCTAGTCTGTCAGTTGACCCGGCGATCTTTCAGTAATAAATAACTCAAGTGTCGTTTTCTTTTTGTTTCAGTGAATATTCCACCGTGATGAACATGGGCCCGCGCACATCGATCTTTTTATTATTGGTCAGTAAATATCGAAACGCCTTGCTGTCTATCTGTAGATTAATGTCCTCCATCTCTCTTATGATCCCAACACTGATCGCGGCCATATCCTGGACTTCCCCCGCATCGAGCTTGGTTTCTATCTCGCTTCCAACCAGCTTCGAAAATGCATCGAGATACCGTATTTGAGTTTTTTTTGCATCCGATAGATCTTGATTTTGTTCTATGTTTTGGATCCCGAACACATCACCGTTCTTCACCACGATCTCGTTAAGAAATGCCGGCCCGCATAATTTGGACTCTTTATCTCTTTTAATGACAGATACCACCAGCTGTTTTTCGGCATTAAAAGAAGTAGACCCTTTCCAGACAGTGAACTCGCACGGTGAGGGCGCATTATGGTTCTTTTCACATATCTGTATCAGGTTAGAGGCAATTTCCAAACCCAGGTCGGTTTTTGGCTCGTGTATGAACTCGATAGCCTCGGCGATCTCGTGGTCATTTAATTTCCAGGCTTTATGAAATTGCGGATACATGAGCTCTCGAATGTCCTCGATTCCTTTTTGTACCATGACCATGTGTTCCAAACCAAAATTGATATATATCACCGGAATATCGATACCGTACTTTTTCAGTATCTTTTTCGAGAACTTGCCGCATGTGGCGATCTTTAGGTCGTTTGCAAAGATCTCCAGTTCTTTCGAGAACAGATCGAGATCGTCAATGTTCTTATTACGAGCAAAATCCAAATCGTCGAAGCCCAATCTGTTCAATATCTCTTCAGCTATGACCTTGCCGTTATCTAGGGAGATCTTATCATCAATAATAATGCAAGATGCCCCGTAATGTGAGCGCAAATTCAATTCGTTTGGTTCTTTTAAACGTTTGAACCACACGCCGGTTGAGTATACTTTAATGGGCAGGCTGTCTTTATCCATGATGCTTGCCAGTGTAGTAAACCATGATGGGCTGATAATGGAGCGTAAAGTGGTTTTGGTCAGTTCTGTCTTGAAATTCTTAAGAGCAGGCGCCACTTCGAGCGATTCGTTATCATCATTATCTGTAAGTTTATTTTCCGCAAGATGATAGATCTTTTCAAATACCTGGTGGGATTTTATATTATGCTGTTTGAAGATCTCATTTTCACCAACAAAAAATGACGTTTCAAGCTCGTTGAACCCTGAATTGATCAGCAAAGTTCTAATGTTCTGGATCATCTCGTGTACCGGGTGTTGTGTACCTTTACCCGTTAAATAATTTATACGCTCATCGCGCTTCTCTACTACATCCGGCTTTGAGCTGTTGAGGTTTTGCATATCGGGGTCAATACTGACATCCAGTAACCGTTCATCCATGGTTTTCTCTTTCCCGGGTTCAACAGATCTTTTCAGTTTATCGTTGATCTGTGATCGGTCACCGGACCTGACCTTACGTTTTAGTTTTGGTGCTTTATTGATCTTGTCGGCCATTAGAACCCAAATCGAGAATCTCGATATTTAATTCTTTCTCACATTTTTACCATATCTCTTCAATTCTTTATTAAGCCCGGTAATATTTTCTATCAGCCGATACTCACTCCGCACAAATGCCAGTTCACTTCTGGTCTTTTCAATCAGTGCCCGAGCCACATCCTGTTTGCGTCTCAACGGAAGTACACCGTCCGTATAATTCAAATTAATAATAAAATCATATAGTTGTTCCATGAGCCCCAGGTATGCCTCGGCCCGGGATAGCTCGGAATCACGAATTGCATCGAGTGTTGACCGCCGAAGTTCACCGATCACATCGGCAAGTCCGAGCAGGTATGTGGTAAATTTCATATCCAGTTTATCAGGGTCGGGCAGTGTCGATATCTTCAGATCGTTATTAATCAAAGTTAACATAATTGTTGCTTCAGCATATTCCTGGATATAGTTCGAGATAAAATTGGAATAATATAATTCCGGAAATGGCTTTAATGTCGCCAATAGAGCTTGAAATTTCTTTTTCACCTCTTCTTGTTCTGTCATCAGCTTTGGCAAATCACAATTGTCCTTATTATGCAGTTTCCTTATGATCGCCGAGGACCTTCGAGAGATGTCGCGCGCCATTTTTAAAGCCTTTTCTCGAACCGCGTCTTTGCCATCATAATATTTGGTAAACTTTTTTGTCAGGTTCCGTACTTTACTATTGCCCATTGGAAGAGGACAACGGTTTTAAAATAATTGAAGTTTTGTATAATCGAGTATTTTTACTCACCCCCTAGTTAAACACTATTAAGGGTAGAGTGCCAACTATAAATTGTTCCTCAAATTATTCCCATAAGCAAATGGCCAAATGGCAATAAAATGGCCGTGCTGGAGATAGTCAAAATGTCCGAGATATTCGATGAGGCGTTGGTACAGTGGGTGTTATTAAAGCACCCTGAACATTTATCGCAACTACTTGGTCTAGCGGTAGGCAGGTGTATTGGTACGGAAGTTACAACCAAACACGGCAGAGTGGATTTCATATTTGAAGTCGGTAAAAACAAGATGTTGATCGTAGAACTGGAATTGAACATAAACAGCACGTCCAAATTTGATCACTGCACCGAACAACTCAGCAGGTATATTAAACTGCAATCGGAATTTTCCCAGAAACTGCAGGTGGCATTATTATACGCCTCTGAGCACACATCAGATAAATTTCGAGATAAACTCGGAACGTTTACCGAGCAAAACGGGATCATTTTAAGAACATATTCGCTCCGGAAAATTCTGCTGCTCTATAATTCGCTCGTAAATCGGTTGTACCGCACGTCGGGGTTATCTCTAGGTCGTGCAGTTGCCTTAGGCGTGACCTCCATCACATGGTTGAAAAAGTTCATGGCTATGTTTCTGGCAATTTCAGAAAACGACCTGGTTGATGAAATGCCATGGAAGACGCTAAAACGGATGTTCTCGTCAAGTACAAATTTTTATGTGCTGAAACGATTGGCCGAAGACTTTGAAATGATATCTGTCAGGACACTTAAAAAGTCCAAGCGGGTGATCCTGACCGGGGCTGGCCGCACGTTCGGCAACGACCTTTTGTTGGAGTGTTCATTACACAAGATCGGGTTATCGTGCATTTCCTCGAGAGATCTGACCCTAAGCCAGAAACGGCTGTTGCTCGAAATTTTATTGAACGGAAATTTTACCAAGATCAAGGTCAATATTTTCCATTTTCTGCGTTTCGTGCATCTAACCGAGGGCGGCTGGTTGCCCAAGCAGTCAACTAAATTAACCGCCGCCGAGCAACAATTCCTGAATAATATGTTCAAAGCCTCGTACAACGCCCGTACCCTAAACGATCTGGTACTGCAAACATGCACATTCTGTGAAGAATTGGGTCTGGTGGAGAAGCTGCCGGTGAAGGATCAGCTCTATGATAATGTCATGTTCACCACTCTTGGCTCGAGGGTCTATAACTATTTCGAGCAGCTGCTGCATGTGGAGCGTGAACGATACCAGATACCGCTGCAGGTTGAATAATTGAAAATGAAATAGATGAGGTGGAATGGAAAATTCCAAGTTCCAAACTCCAAGACATACACAAAAATGAGATGAGAAATTAATTAAGTTTCATTTTTGCTGTGGCTTAGAATTCCTTTGAAAAATAACTTATTAATATCAGAATTCTAACCCTCCCAAATAAATTCCAAGCACCAAATTCCAAACTCACAAACTCACACACTTAATAAATTTGTGATTTGTGATATAATAAAGCATGTAGATTTCAAAAAAACTCAGGAGAGTGATAAATTGATCATTAGTGAATACAACGAGGTTAAAAAATATAACGGCAAAGTATATACTGGCATGTTAATAGGTTCGTCTCATAACTGGCTCTATCCGGATGGCAGGTGGCTCGAGACAAAGGTGGCCCCCGATAAATGGGAGTTCTCCTTCGAGGCGGTCAAGCGCAGAACCCGGGCTGCCGGTGATAATACCGGCGCCGCCAAAGGCACGATCTATCATTGGTACATCGTTGCAGATCAAAAAGCGGTTAAATTAGACAATGACTCGTACCAAACGGAAATGAGCGGTGTGAAATTCAAGATCGGTCATAAACGGCCGTATTGGCGAAGGTTCAGTTATGATTATGAAGACCAGTTATCGTACAACGAGAAGGTGAGGTTGGTGCTGGAGGAGGTGTTGGGAGAGGTTGAAGATAAATCTGATGAGCAATGAAATCATATTAAACAATAATGGTTCCTCTCGAGAATTTGTGCAGATTTAGTGTATTAATATGATTGAAATAAAATATTCTAGGTTGTGTCTTAGGTTTTCGTTAAACGGTATCGAGGCTCGTATCGGCTAACGGTTTCGGCTAACGGCTCTTTGCCGTTTAACGTTAGACGTATTACGATACGAGCTTCGAAAACGATACCGTTGGACGAAATATACACGAATGTTCAAGGAGATCAAATCAAATTATCTTGCCAGCCTCATAAAACATGCACAGATTTGCACGAGGGGCTATAATAATAACCTCCCTAATGATCTTTCAGCCATAGCAGGTTATTCTACTAATTTCGTCTAGCAAAATCCCTCATTCAATAGGCGGTGTTTCTGGTGTAACAACAATTATTGGTGCTGGTTGTTGTGGTTGAGACCTAGCTTGGGGCTGTGCATTTAAGACTGGTGATGTGAGTGGTGGCTCAATAATCGGTTTTTTCCTTCGTTTTATTACTAGCATTATTAAGATCACCATGACTGCTATTATTACAACAACAACTATCAAATACCAATATTCAAATGTAGTTGAGGTTTTATTGGTCTCCTCTTTTTCGGGCTCTAAATCAGGGAATGCGTATGTTTCGGGTGATGAAGTATTCAAAATGATTTGCACCCACGTAGGATCAGCGATATTACCAGCTCGATCTTTGACCTTAAAATGAATCGTATAAACTCCGTCATAGGACGGCAAAGTAAAGGACTTGTTATTATAGTAACTCTTCCAAGGTGTCCAAAGTTGTCCATCAATACTGAACGACATTTGAGATACACCAGACAGATTATCAAGAGCATGAAGATTTAGAGTCAACTCTGACGAGGTTGTTTCCAAAACACTATCATTGATTGAAATTGATATTGAATGAGGTGGAGTGGAATCTAAAATTATTGTATCATGAACTATCGCAGAGTTGTATGCATGATCTTTTACTATAAAATAAACGGTTTTTTCGCCATCATCACCAGACAATTCAAAGGTTTTTGTAATGTTGATTCCTTCCCATTGTGACCAAACATTCCCATTAATGCTGTATGCCACATGTGATACCCCGGAACCCGAATCATTTACATATAGGGATAAGGTAACAGAAGTTGAATTCGTATATTTTTCATCATTATTTATTGAGATAGAACATTCCGGTGGCTTGTTATCGAACATAAAAGTTACTCCCGGGTTCGGTATTTCTAGATTGCTTATATTATCAATGGCGCGTGAACGGATATTGTATAAAGTGTCTGTTATCCAATTATAGGGATTAAACTCAAATGACCATGAATTTGTCCCAGATACAGATAACCAAATCTCGTTTGGAAGCCATAATGATCCGTCCCAAAAATAATTATTACTTAACTCTTGAATGGTTATTTCAACTCTTTTTATCCCACTACAATTCAGACTATCAGAGGCCAATCCATTTATTATTTCCAAATTGTTATAGTATTTATTATTCACCGGGATAACTATTTCCGATCGTGGCGGGGTAGTATCAAGGGTAAACTCCCAGACATCGCTCCAAGTGCCATTTCCCGATCCGTCATTTGCACAAACTCGCCATTTGTATTTACCATCTTTTAAAGGTGTGGTGATTTCCCAATTTAGGACTCCGACCGCTGTATGTTTATTTAAAATAGGAGTTTTCCAATCTCGGTAAAAATCAGCAACCTGAACAATATATGTTAATGGATCATTATTTCGATCTTTTCCCTCGTTCCATTTTAATTCTGGTGCGGGATCGTTCAAATAAGAATTATTATAAGGGTTTTCTAAGATTATTTTCTCGGGTGTATCAAGGATTTTCTCAAAAAAGACATTAAAACTATATTTAACAGCTTCTGAACAATTGTCCGTAGCTGTAATATTTACTAACGATTGTGATCCGTCCTCGCCAAAATCAGTTGAGAATAATAATTTTAAACTTTGGTTAGTATTATTATGATATCTATATGTGACATGTTCACTATCACTGGTCACATAGATTTCTTTTGTAGTATTATCATTGTCCGAAACTGTTATCTGAATGATTTTTTCCAGATTTTCAGTTACTGAGACTGTGAGTGGAATGCCAGTTATGGCCGGTTTATCAGGCACATTATGAAACGCTACCATCATATCTTTTTTCGCGTTATTTCCTAACTTGTCGATTATTGTGATCCAGATATTTTCATTAACTACAGCTTTATAGGCCTGTGGGCCTGCTGGTGTAAAAGGAGATTCCACAGTTCTCAAGAAATGTAACTGACCTCCCGATGTATTGTCCCAATATATCCATTTATCAATCGTATTGGAGCCATATATGCTATGTCCGTTTTCATCCGTTATGTTAATGGTAATATTTGTTTCAATGTTTTGGTCATCATTGTCAAAAAATTTAAAATCACATGTTTTTGGAATATCTTCATATATTGTAACTTGATTTGGAGCAGTTATAATTACTGGTGGGTATTTGAACATGAAATACTTATGTATGTGAAGGTTCCCATCTACAGTCAATGCATCATCGTCAGTTGATTGATTTACCACGAAAGATATATTAAATACCGTATTATTATTGGAAATACCAGGAAAAGCTTTTGCCGTACCATCCCATTTATCGGTGACCGTGAATGTATAGTTATTATACGAATAATCCCGCGCCTTCGCAGTACCCGTAATCTTTAAAGCAGTGACCCGTCTTGATGGAAATTCACCGTTGAAATCTGTGGTGCCAACTATTGACCCA
>JAEHCK010000027.1 GCA_020696345.1 Thermoplasmata archaeon
CAACAAATTGTCAACGTCATTCATCACCGGGATTCGGGATTCGCACGCTTTAAATCGATAATGATTTAACTCGCTTGTGGGATTCGGGTATTATCGCTAAAATATCAACCCACCCCCCACAACCCGCATCCCAAATCCCTTAATAATCAAAATAAATTCAGGAGATGATTGCATGGAAATAAAAAGTATTGGTGTGATAGGTGCTGGCCAGATGGGTAATGGTATTGCCCAGGTAGCAGCCATGGCCGGATACGATGTTGAAATTCGTGATATTGACCAGCGGTTCGTTGATTCCGGGTTGGCAAAAATAGACAAGAACCTGAACTGGTTAGCAGAGAATGAAAAGATCACCGCTGAAGAGCACCGAAATATCAGGGGCCGGATCAAGGGTACCCTGGCCATCAAAGATCTTAAAGACTGTAACATCGTGATCGAGGCAATAATAGAGGACGAGAAACTCAAGAAAGATCTATTCAATGAACTGGATGAGCTTTGCCCGGAAAATACTATTTTTGCTTCAAACACATCATCCATATCCATCACCGAACTTGGTGGAGCTACTAAAAGACCTGATAAATTCATTGGTATGCATTTCATGAACCCTGTTGCGCGAATGAAGCTCGTTGAGATCATCCGCGGTCTCGGCACATCCGACGAGGTAACCAAAGCTACCATGGAGCTAGCAGAAAAGATGGGGAAAACACCTGTTGAGGTAAACGATTACCCTGGCTTTGTATCTAATAGGGTTTTACTACCCATGATCAACGAAGCTATTTTTGCCTATATGGAAGGTGTTGGCACCCCGGAAGCGATCGATACTGTTATGAAGCTTGGCATGAACCATCCCATGGGTCCGCTCGAACTGGCCGACCTCATCGGGTTGGACACTTGTCTTGCAATCATGAATGTGTTGCACACCGGCCTGGGCGATTCAAAATATCGGCCATGTCCATTATTGAAAAAAATGGTAAGCGCCAAATATCTTGGACGTAAAACAGGAAAAGGATTTTATGATTATTCGAAAAAATAATTATGATTAACTTACATGTCGTTGATCGAATGTTGAAAAAATCATCGGTTAGGTATATATAATATTTAGTGTTAAAGTAAATATTCTCGCGGAGTGTGGTTAAATGATAGCTGGTATATTTGATAGGATATTTAAAAGAAAACAACAACCAGAGGTCGAAGAGGAACTCGACCAGCATGTTGTGCCTCCTTCCGAAAGCACCGAGGGCACACTGGAGCCATGGCACGACTCTGCGGGATATCAAAAAGGCCTTTCTGACCTGGAAATGGATGCAAATATTTTATCCAAGTTCGATGGAATTGAATATCAACTAAAATTATACAATAAAAGTATTGAGATGATAGGCGACATTACTGTCAATCTTCAATCACAAAAAAAGTTAATTGCAGATATTCCCAAACCAACAAATTTGGTGGAAATGTTGGCCTCGAGAAAATCGGTTATTATGAAATTTAATATTCAACCAAAGTTTACCATTGGTAAGACAGGTGTTTATGGAAAAATAGAGTACTTTGATTTCAAATCCAAGGAGCGCAAGATCTTTAGACTGCCCCAGATGTATATAGATTTCGTGGTGAGAGAATTAAAACCCAAACGCGTGAATGAAGATGAATGGCGGCAAATTTGTAGTGGGTTAGAAAGTTATGATGTCGAAACAAAGGTAATGGAGATCGCTCCTAGTAAGCTATTCAAGATATTCTATGAAGTGACAGATAGAACCGGACTTTTTATGCTGCCTCTAATTGAAAATGTAAATCTATACCGGGGTATAGCCAGGTTTTATGGATTTGATGATGATGGGCACAATTATGCAGTAGAAATACAAATAATAGGCGATAAAAAGAACTCGAAGGTATTATTTCGTGTTTGGAGTGTGAAGGCAGAGAATGCAATGGGTCTCGCGTTTAATATTTTGGATACTATCAATGAGGTTATGAAAATAAAAAAATTTATAGTTGAAAAATAATAACGAATAAAACTTCCCGTGTTTACACATAGACTTTGATAATGTATAAAAAAAGTTAAGTTGAGATTTATGGCAGTAAATACAGCAAACATCGGCAGCGCTCAAATTGAGATTCAAAAAATTGATAAATCTCAGGAAGGGGCATTTTTGGAAACACTTCAGGGTAAGGGTTACGAACCTCTGGGTGACCCCCTCCAGATCGAGCTGGATAGGGATATCAACGATATCCGGATCTATGCACAGACCCATGGTCAGCAATTGGGCGCTACACTTGTTACCGAGGTGGAAAATCCACAGGCACAACCCGGTCTAGTAGCTATTTTGGTCTATTATTTTTGGCGACTACCACAAGTACAAGCACAAGTCCAACCCCAACCATTTGCATGTCCTTATTGTACACAACCGTTCATGGCACTTCCAGAACCACAAAGTCAAGTAGTTGCATGTCCCAATTGCGGTAGTGCAAATATAGTTCCGGCAGTTGAGGTGCCTGCACCACCACAACCACCGCCACCACCGCCACCGGCTCCCGCAACACCACCTGCTCCTGCCCCGGCACCTGCCCCGGCACCTGCACCTGCACCAACAGCACCTACACCCGCGCCTGTGCCCGCCCCTGCTGCCCCTGCAGCAGCAGCGCCAAGCGCTCAGGCTACAACTACAACACCACCCGCCGCACCTGTATCCGCTCCCGCACACGTACCTGCCCCTGCCGCCCCTACACCCGCGCCTGTGCCTGCACCAGCAGCAGCAGCGCCAAGCGCTCAAGCTACAACACCCGCCGCACCTGTATACGCTCCCGCACCTACTCCTGCACCTGCAGCGCCCGCTGCACCTACGGCCAGTACAGATGGTTCAAATCAAGATTATTCTTCAGAATATTCAAGCTTCGATTATTTTTCTCAAAAAGTCCAGGTAACAGACAATAAACCAAAAGCACCATTATTAACCCCGGAATACGAGCAATCCTATACCGCACTATTTCCCAGTGTTGAACAGGCGATCAAGATCAATATGCAAAAACTTGCAGATCTATTGGGCAACAAAAATAATACTATTAAATTCTATGATTCCGGAGAATTGATGTATCCAAAGGTCACTATACGGAAAGATGCGTATACACATTTAGGCACGCGAGAAATGGATCTGTTTTTGATAAAGGATGGGGTTAATGATTATAAGATCATATCCAACGAGACCCATGGCACCACTGGTGGCACTCTCATGCCCATGCAAGACGAGCTGTTTTCACTCAAAACATTAGGTCATGCAAGTTATCGTACTATGGAGGATTGGGCATACCTGGATGAGGAGCAGAAGTTGGCTGTGTCCAAGTGCATATATGCTTTTACTGACATATATAATAAGAAATTACCTAAACCCGGGGAAGAGGGGAAATAATACTTTTTTTATGAAATGCAGTATATCTCACTTTATTGTTAGGATGTTGGATATTTCGAATTTTTATTAGGATGTTTGATTTGTTATTGATAATTCATTAATGCATCCCATTATCTCAATGACATATCTAACATCCTGCTATCCCAGTGATATTTAGAACATCCTGCCATCTCTTCGACATTTAGAACATCCTGCCATCTCAGTGATATTTAGAACATCCCGCCATCTCAGCGACATTTAGAACATCCTGGTATCTCAGCGACATTTAGAACATCCCGCCATCCCAACGACATATAGAACATCCTGTTATCTCAGCGACATTTAGAACATCCCGTTATCTCAACGACATATAGAACATCCTGTTATCTCAGCGACATATAGAAGCCATCTCAACGACAACCGTGCCCCTCTCAAAGTTGTCCCTTAATACCGCAGCTTGGACATTGTATCAATCTATTCACAGCACTCGTCTTAAAGATACATTTACATTCCGGGCACTTGAAGTTTTCAGTTTTGGTCTTTTTCTTGGTCATTGACTTTGAATGTTCAGCTTTTGTCTTTGGTATTTTGCCTGATAAACCACAATGCGGGCACGTTAATACGCCCGACCCAGACTCCAACCCGGACGACGAGTCGTCAAGAAATAGCGAGCTGCAACCTGGACATTTTATCTTATTCATCTTGAATACTACCGGATCATCCAGGATTATAGCTTCCAGCAGATCATCATGGACCGAACCATTATCCCCGACATCCACATCCAAACTCAATTCGACCCTGTCATTATCATATTCCTCAGATATCTGACCTCGTACCTGTGTCTGTACCCTGGTAGTCTCGTTGTATCTTTTATGAACAAAAATGAACAAGGCAGATAATACTATGAATACGCCAATAATGAATGTGATCACCAGTATAAGGTTGTCAGTCAAGAAACCTTCGGGCTCTTTAATTTCTTCAACAATTAAAATGTTCAGTGTTTCTTCACGGTCATTTTCCAGGCCGGCTTCATCATGGACCAACAGGGTAACTTCATATTGACCGGGTTTATCATATTTATGTTTGAATATATCTGTGGTCACCCAACCGGATTCTTTGCCGTCTCCATAATTCATATAATACTCGGCAATATTATTATTATCATGTGAACCAGTAACCGTAAAGGTAACTATACTTCCTTTATTATATGTCAACATATCGATATCCAGTTGTGCACGTGGCGGGGTAATATCGACCTTAAGAGTTATCATCTCCTCTTCACCTATGTTTCCAGCAACGTCTACCGAATGATAATAGATCTTAGTTATTCCCTCTAGCACTTCAAATTGCTCTGGCACCACAACGTCTAGGTCTGTGTGATCACCGAAATGATAATACACCTCCATCTTAGCCTCCGCGTCAAGCTCGGGCTCGGTACCGAAACGTAGTGTGGGTATCACATCATACCAATCATTGTCACCTGTGGGTGTTTTTGGCTCTAAATGAACCGTGGTTATCGGTCTGATAGTATCCAACTTAATTTCGATCTTGATCTGTTCCCCGGTGTTGCCTGCTATATCGGTGGAATAATATGTTAGTGTATGAACACCTTCAATACCTTTTATCGGATCGTAATATACTTGTGAGGGCGAGTCATCCCAAAAATAGAATATCGTCCCATCTTGCTCGGTTTCCAGATCAATGGATACCCCAGATACAAAATATCCATTCTCGCCATCTGGGAATTCGGGTGCGAGTGTATGTTGAGTTTGCGGCGGCACGGTATCAAGTTTTATCGAATAGCTCTTTATCTTCTCCTGACAACCGGCAAAGTCAACCGAATAATAAAATAATGTGTTCTCACCTTCCGGGCAGGTAATTGGTTTTGTGTTTTGATATTGATACGTTCGATTGTTAGCATCACCTGACCAATAATAATATGTATCCGCACCATCTTCAGTGGTGAACGATATGGAAGGCTGTGCATTATCATTATACCAGCCATTCGACCCCGATGGCTCTGCCGGTGAGCATATCAGACCTGTTTTGGGCGGTGTGATATCAACTTTTAGGGTCATTGTAAGATCTTCACCCTTAATACTCGCCAGATCTTTAGAATAATAATGGAGCTCATGGATGCCCACAGGCGCTTGTATAGGGTCTGTAAAGGTCAAGTTAAGGTCATCGTCAAAGGCATAATATATTACTGCACCAACCTCGCCCGTTACCGTTATATTGATCATTGGTTGAAGTGTATACCATCCATTACGACCGTTCGGCGTCTCGGGAGCCATGGAGACTTCACAGACGGGCGGGGTTAGATCCACTTTGAACAGAACATTTTGACCCTGTTCGAAATTATTTGAAAGATCAACCGAATAGAAATTAAGTACATGCTCGCCTTCGAAAGCAATTATTGGTTCAACATATATCTCGTAAGTCTCATCATCGGAATCATTATCCCAGCGATAATATGTGACTCCGTCCTCATTGATAGAGAGATTTATAGTAGGTACGGTTAGATACCAGTCATTCTCGCCATCGGGCATTTGCGGTTTTATTTCGGACAGGGTCACCGGCGGGACCATATCACTAATGGTAACGCGCTCCAGGTAGGGTATGAAGTTCGTTTTGGTAATGGTAAGGTTCAATCTCTGGGGTATGCCCGCCGTATAAAAAACCACCTCACCCGTGGTAGATGTGATCTTTACATCCAACAGTGCCGAGGTGGTATTGGTAGCGTATTCCTGGAGGCAGACAACTGCATTTTTAACAGGTGATCCGGTTTGGTTTTGAATAGTAATGATCAATGTATTCTCATCCGAAACATTTGTGACATTGAATGTTTGTGGTTTCTCGGTCCAGAGCGGAAGTTCGGGTTCGCCAAGAAGATTGACCTCTAACCAGCATGCCTGAACCTCGCCGTTCGAGGATTCGTCCGGGAATCGGTTGCCAAAACTTTCCGAATAATGCTTTTTACCATCAGTGAACGCACTGCCCAATCCAAAATTATATTGTGATAACTGCCTAATGAAATCTTCCTGTAGACCAGTGGCAAACGGTCCGTAACCGTAACCTATGGACCCAACAGATGTGCGCGCAGAACCGATATATCCTATCCCTGCATTACCCACATTCTCCGTGAATGTTTCACCAATGCAATCACCAAAGTTACCATACCCCGAGTCCGACGGGTCGTCGAACCACTGGGTCAAACATGACATGGCATAGACCACGGGTTTCATGTGGCTGTTTTTGAATTTGTTCACATCACCCTTATTCAACAAACCGCTGTATCCGTAATTATAGGTCCATGACGTTGGTCCGCCGTGGCCGAGATAGTTCAAAAATGTGGCGCCAGTATTGATGGATTTTATTATCTCGCTTTTGGAGAACGGTTTATTACCATTCTCTGAATCCTCATAGAACTTATCAAACGTGCCATATATGAATTTCAAGTATTTATCATAAAAATATTCGCTCTGCTCTGCACCGTCACCACGATTGTGCACATTAGGCCCGATCAGAATTACCTTATCGGTCCAATTCTCGATGCCTGGGTTACATTCGTAATTGATGACCTCATCCACCCACTCCGACATCTTTACCTCTTGATTGATCGCGATGCGCCCCACTATGATATCCGGATAAATATCGTCCAGATCTCCAAGTTCGCCGTATATGTGATCTCCATCCACATCCCAAGTGGTTCCCTCGCTTATACATGCATAATAGCTATCTGACGGTATCTCACCATCATCGGCACCTGCATATGGGTTCGGGTCATGGCACATTCGCGGTGGGACCGCATCATAATCGCCCGCCAGTAAAACGTATTCAGTGCCCAGTTCATTATACGACCATCTGATATAGTTCCGCAGCTCATCGGGTTCATCATATCCGTCAAATGTCTCATTTTCATAGATCGAGTTGACATCAACTATTTTGGTAGTCAACCCTTTTCGCAGTTTCCATGCCGCCAACGGCTCGAGCTTATCCACCAGTGGAGCGGTTGTCAGGATCAAGTACTTGACCTCATACTCCTCCTCATAATTATCCTCGTTCCAATTCTCATCTGCTGCTGCATCACGTGCACTACCTGTACTCTCCGATCCGCCACCGCGTGTAACAGTAACACCGCAAAATTCAGGACCTTCCGGTTCTTGTGGAACACTTACAGGATCATAATAGACCTGGACATGGGCTTTTTGGAATAAAATGCCGCTCCGCAACGCGGGGTTGTATTTACACGGATAAAGATGAATGGTGTATATGTTCCGAACCTCATTGCCCACCGTGATCCTATCGAGCTTGGTCAGGGTAAGATCATATTGTGGATAATATTCGGCAATCGACTTATATGAATCTATTTTTCCGGAAATGTAATCCTCATTCGCATTACCCACTCGAGAATTACCGAGATCGGGAGCGATCAATACTTCCGGTTCAGGGGCCGGCGGAAGTAACAGATCATCCAGTTCTGTAGGTTCAGAATATGTGACCTCTATGCCGGATACATCATACCCTGTATCGAACACGATGGTTTTCACGGGCACTCTTGGCTCCCAGGGAACAAAAGTATAAAAACACCCCTCTATCCGAACCAGCTCCCACTCCTGAGACCAGCGGGTTTCTTTAACGATATCAAACTCGAAATCTATGTTAAACTCCTCAAGAATTACCGGTGATGAAATTTCGGCTAGATCGGAGTTTTGTATTATTCTACCCTCCATGGCGGCATCCGGTAACCGGTTCATCGGCTCCATGGAAACCTCAGGTACGGACGAAGAGCTTTGTATTCCACTGCCGGAGCCTATAATTCCAAATAATGATATGACAAGAATAAGCAGCATGGCCCATGCTCTTGGTTTATTACCAAAACCATTCAATATATGATACCTCCTTAAATTGGATTTTCTTTTCATTATTTAAATATATCTTATTATTTTATTGTGATGTATTATTAATTTTTTGATAATTTGATGGGATGTTGATGGATAGTGGCGGTGATGAGTTAGTGATTGACAGACGCCTTAATCGATTATTGATTGACAGATGCCGTGATCGATTATTGATTGATAGATGCCTGGCTGAATTAGCGAATGACAGATACCTGGCTGAATTAGTGAATGACAGATGCCGAGATTAATTGTTGATTGATAGATGCCTGGCTGAATTAGCGAATGACAGATGCCGAGATTAATTGTTGATTGATAGATGCCTGGCTGAATTAGCGAATGACAGATGCCTGGATTATTTTATTAATAACAGATACCAAGTAGAGACACTGCAGTATAGTATCTATTCAGTACCAACCCAGCCAGGTATCTGTTCAGTATCAACCTATCACGGTATCTGTTCAGCATCAACTCAGCCTGGTTTCTGTTCAGCATCAACTCAGCAAATTATCATCCCATACTCAACCCATCAAATTCTATTGAATAAGTTTTTAGTACTATGTCCTTTCTTAACATATATTAGAAGTGAGGATCATAAATGTCAACCGCTTTCGAGCTGATACAACAAGATAAACGTTTACAGGAACACTGGCTTCGCCGGTTGGTTGCGATCATCATCGATGTGATCATTATTGGAATATTTATGGGAATTATCTCATTCATAATTGGATTTGGTGTGTATTGGTTTGGTTTTTCCCTAAAGTCACTATTATGGTCATCCGTTTCCGGAGTTATTTTTTTCTTGTACTCCGCGTTCTTCGAGGGGTTCAGGGGGGCCACCATTGGAAAAATGCTGCTTAAGCTCGAGGTTGTGAGTGTGAGCAGGGCCGGACCAATGGATATTACCAAAGCGTTGATGAGGAACCTCTCTAAAATACATGGCGTGCTCTTATTACTGGACGTCATAATTGCATTTTTAACTGATGGCGAGCCCAAACAGCGTTACCTGGACAGGATCGCTAATACTACTGCGGAAGATATCTCCGGGGCGGAGGGGTATCTGCATGACCGCAGGCCGCCCCGCGGGCCGCCCCGACCATATCGTAACAAATATTAAATCAGGTCAATATATCCCTGTTCATGTTAAAATCAATTTAGCTGAAAAGATCTCCAAGAGGGCGTGATCATGAACAATATTAATGTATTCTTTGTAGGCACGGCCGGCTCGGGCAAAACCTCGCTGGTTTATGCATTCCAGAACTGGATGAACACTCAAAGCCTGGATGTTATCACCGTTAATCTGGACCCTGGTGTGGAATATTTACCGTATGAACCCGATATTGACATACGTGAGTGGGTATCGTTACCCGAGATCATGAAATCGCATAACCTGGGTCCCAACGGTGCTCAGATCGCTTGCGCAGATCTATTGGTGTTCAATATCGAGCGTGTGAAAAAGTTAATAGACAAATACAAGACCAATTATATCCTGATCGATACCCCTGGCCAGACCGAGCTGTTCACATTCCGCCACTCGAGCATACGCATAGTTGAAACCTTTGGCAGGGAAAGTTCGGTATTAATATTCCTGATCGACCCGTTCATTGCCCAAACACCAAGCGGATTCGTGTCCGAGCTATTGCTCGCCGCCACGATCCAGTTCAGGTTCGGTTTGCCAATATTCAATGTGATCACCAAAAGTGACATGATGGAGCAGGAAGCACTGGATCTGATCGAGGCATGGTCCACCAGCCTGGAAACACTTGAAGGGACTTTGATGGATGAATCTAAAAATATACATTCACAACTCAATTTCGAGCTCTTACGGGTTCTGCAGGATATGGAGATCTACAGACCGTTCACACCCACCTCGGCAGAGACCGGGTCAGGCATGGAGGAGATATATAATTTCATCCAGCAGTTATTCGATGGCGGCGAAGACTTAAGACCTGATTAATTGTTGATGGGGGTCATTGGAAATTTGAAATTGTAAATTTTAAAATTAAATTCCAAGCACCATTGCCCAAACTTGAAACCTTTTTTCAATTCATCCGATAATATTCTTTTCTTGAGTCGGATGGCACATTTACTAGGAAATCCTCAGGCTTACGTACACGGGTCTCATGAGATGGTCCTTGCGACATTGTCGGTTGAAAAGATTGCTTTTGTCTATCGAACCTAAGTATCGCCAAGGTGATGGATGAAAAAATGAATGCTAAACCTAAAAAACTTAATTTATCAGACAATTCCTCTTGCCATTTCAGCCTATCGTAATCATTCAGTGTTTCATCGTATCCATTTTCTGTTTTTTCATCAAATTCCGGCCCATTTTCAACCTTCATTTCAGATAATTTAAGATCTTTCTGTGAAGGTATAATAGCTATTCCTATTATTATCAATAGAATTCCAACATAGCAAATTACAAGAATTACAATATCTTTTTGCTCCAACTTCTAACCCCCAATGCTTAATTGATCAAAGGGTAACTTAAATTTGTACGTTATAAAATTACACCGGTTCATACTTCCAAACCTCGCCCTCACCACCGATAAGCAGCACTTCGGTTTCGGGATCATTTAATGTAACTGCTGCAATGGAGTTACAAACCTCGGGAAGGATCTCCTGATATACAAGATCATTAGTTATGTTATATAAATATAAAATCGACCGCTCCCAATTTTTATATGCGACGATCACGGCAAAATATTCGGGTTGATCGTTCATTAATTTAACTGGAAGGCCTCTGGCAAAACCCAGATCCTCACATCTTGGTGCTTTCAATTGGATAACTGTCTCTCCACTGAAATTAATTATCCAAATACCTACTTCATCGCAACTTATGATATATTTGCTGTCATTACTCCCCGGCCAACTGCTGATCGAGAAATCTGACAAATAATGGTGGGGTGAAACTTCATTTTTACTGATAACTTTTCCTTTGCCATTTCGAACTGTAATATCACCACTAACATTACTGTGAACGATCTCGAAGGTGCTATCATTATTAGTATCAACCATTTCTACATGCCACACATTCCCGTCTGGTTTTACCCAGACATTATCACCATTTTCATCTAACAGGTGAACTCCACCACCGCCATTAAATCCCACCACGAACTCTAATTGACCATCATTATCAATATCACCGGCACATGCATCATCCGTACCTCTGTCTTCATAAGTATATGTCCAAATCTCTTCTCCATGATGGTCGTATGTAGATGCACCACTAAGCCAAGAGCCACGGTTCATGAATTCATAGGTATTATCATTATTTATATCAATAATCTCAACATGATTTAGCCATGATTCGAACATTACTTTTGATATTGTATCTGAATTATTATTGATAAATGTGGCACCATTTGTACTGGCAAGTCCAATTTCCAATCCGGGGTCAGGATCGAGATCCAATTCAACTATATCCGTAATATAATCAAATTGTTTATTTTTATAGAACAAAGATTTGTTCAAAATTTCCGACCCGATTAAGACTCCCGTAATATTCAATCCTTCGGGTCTTTCTAATTTTTCAAAATCATTTATATAATCAACATCTTTAGTATCATTTTCATCAATAAATATATCAAAGATAAAAATACGAATAGTTAATAATGAAATAATTAGAATAATTATTATAAACAGATTCAAATTCGTTTTCACATAGCTACCCAACATATGAATGATTTTATTCATTTAAAAAGTTATCTTAAACCACACTCTCAACCTCTGATGGAGTGCCAATATTACCAACTAAAATCTTTTTCAGATTTTCTTAATGCTTTTTAGGTGCAGAATAATTAACTCTGAAAAAATAATACAAAAGATTTAATAGCCCAAAGCAGAATACAAATCTATTATACACGCTCGTACTTCTATACATATACAAATCATGGTGCCACCTGGCAGGGAAATGCGGTTTGGGGTGTCAAGATCTCCGACAACGTCGATGAGGACTGGTCAGAGGCTAGGGTGACATGGCTTGTGAACCACCGCGAGATTTGGATCGTGCCAACAATGAACCCGGATGGAACTACCACAACATGCGCTCTGACGTGGGTATCTGTATTGCTTACCACAGTGTTGGCGGTTGGGTAATCTGGGTAAAATTTCTGAAAGGCCGACGCAGGTTTACGAATATCAAAAAACGTAATGTTAAGGATAAATGATACTATCTGACCGAACCGGAGCCAATATGTAAATAAAGAGGGAACAAATCTTAAAGATCTATCTCTTTGATATTTTTTATGACGCCTATTGGAAATCCAAAGGAAAAGGCAAAAGTGAAAGTTTAAAGATAAATTTAACTTTTAAATTTTAAAGAAACTCCCCTCCCCAAACGACCGTAAACGATAATTCATTGAAGTGGTCTCCAAACTACAAATACACTTTAAGCTAATCATTGTTCATTGTAATCTTATCGATCATTTTACTTTCACTAAACACTAGGATAAGTATTTATAATGGTCCATTTTTTTCTGCCCTTAATGAAAAATATTCTGATCAAGGGAGCGAGGCAGCATAATCTAAAGAATATCGATGTCGAGATCCCCCGTGATAAATTCATCGTGATCACCGGCCTATCTGGCTCTGGTAAGTCTACGCTTGCATTTGACACACTGTATGCCGAGGGCCAGAGGAAGTATGTGGAATCATTGTCCGCGTATGCGCGCCAGTTTCTTGCACTGATGAATAAACCGGATGTTGACAGCATTGACGGTCTGTCACCAGCCATCTCCATCGAGCAGAAGACCACCAGTAAAAATCCAAGAAGTACGGTTGGGACCGTGACCGAGATCTATGATTATCTGAGGCTGTTGTATGCCCGGATCGGCACGCCGCACTGCCCCGAGCATAAGGTTCCCATCGAGGCACAGTCACCCGAAAAGATCACACAACGAATAGTGGACGAGCTCAAAGGCCAGATAATCGTTCTCGCACCCATGGTCAGACAAAAGAAAGGTACCTACGAAAAACTCATTTCGAATCTGTTTAAAGAAGGGTATACACGAGTCCGGGTTAATAAAAAAATACGCCGTACGGACGAGAAAATTACACTGGAACGGTACAAGAAGCACGATATCGAAATCGTTATCGACCGCCTGAAAACAGATGATAGGTCCAGACTGGCAGAAGCAGTGGAAAATGCACTGTCTAGATCCGAGGGCCTGGTAATAGCCGTTGATAAAAATAATTCCGAGCATGTATACTCCGCCCAGCTGGCCTGCCCGGAATGTGGTCTTGGTTTCGAGGAACTGCAACCGCGCATGTTCTCATTCAACAGCCCGTTCGGCGCATGTGAGGCATGCCACGGCCTGGGCATCAAAATGGACTTTGACTTGGACCTGATCATTCCCGATAAGAGCTTGAGCATAGCCGAAGGTGCGATCGCGATTTACAGGAATGCAATAGACGGCTGGCGCGGGCATTATATTGCCGCCCTGGCAAGACATTATGGTTTTGATCTACTCTCACCGATCTCTGAATTAACTGAAGTGCAATACAACATTTTGATGTTCGGTTCCGATGAAAAGATCAGGTTCAACATCACCACCAGAAGTGGAGATAGCAAATGGTCGCATGCCGGTTACTGGGAGGGGCTGCTCCCGCAGATCGAGAGATTGTTTCAACAGACCGAATCCGATTATAGACGACGAGAGATGGAGAAATTCATGCGTATCTCACCATGCCCGAAGTGTAATGGAAAACGGCTTAAAGAGAAGATACTGGCAGTTACTATTGGTAAAAGATCGATCATCGATATTACCGACCTGTCCATAAAAAAGGCCATTGAATTTTTCAATAAATTAAAGCTAACGAAAAAACAGAGTGATATCGGTCACCAGATCTTGAAGGAGATCAGGGAAAGGCTGAATTTTCTTGATAAGGTGGGATTGAACTATCTGACACTATCGCGCAGCTCCAGCACGCTCTCTGGCGGTGAGGGGCAGCGCATCAGGTTGGCGACGCAGATCGGGTCAAATCTGATGGGTGTGTTGTACATCCTAGACGAACCGTCCATTGGCCTGCACCAGGTTGATAACAATAAGTTGATCGACACTCTGCACAAGCTGAGAGATATTGGTAATACCCTGATCGTGGTTGAGCATGACGAAGAGACCATTAAACGCGCCGATTATGTGATCGACATGGGCCCTGGTGCGGGTGTGCACGGCGGCTGGATAGTGGCACAGGGAACGCCGAAGCAGATCGAAAGAAACCGGAAATCTTTGACGGGCCAATATTTAGCTGGAAAATTAAAAATAGAGGTGCCCCAAACACGAAGAAGGTCTGATACTCAAATCGTGCTAAAGGGCTGTAGGGAGAATAATCTGAAAAATATCAAGGCAAAGATCCCGATTGGAGTATTAAATTTAGTCACTGGTGTCTCCGGCAGCGGTAAATCCACACTGGTCTACGAGATATTGTATAAGGGCATGATGAAGAAATTGCACAACTCGAAAGTGCGCGTGGGTAAACATGACGAGATAATACTGGGATCGGAGATCGACAAGGTGATCGTCATCGACCAGAGCCCCATCGGCAGGACGCCGCGAAGTAACCCGGTAACATATATCAAAGTGTTCGATGATGTACGCAAGCTCTTCGCAGAGACCAGAGAAGCCAAGCTGCGCGGTTATAAACCTGGTCGGTTCTCGTTCAATGTCCGTGGTGGTAGATGCGAGGCGTGCAACGGCGACGGCCTCATAAAGATCGAGATGAACTTTTTACCCGATGTATATGTGGAATGCGAGGAGTGCAAAGGAAAAAGATACAATAACGAGACGTTGGAGATCACATATAAGGGTAAAACCATCGCAGAAGTTCTGGACATGACCGTGGAAGAGGCGAATTTACATTTCAAAAATATACCGTCGATCAGAAAAAAGCTCGAGACCTTGAGCAGGGTTGGTCTGGACTACATTAAACTTGGCCAAAGCTCAACCACACTCTCCGGTGGAGAGGCGCAGCGTATCAAGCTAACCCGTGAGCTGGCCAAGAAGGCCACGGGGAGGACATTATTCCTATTGGACGAGCCAACTACGGGTCTGCATTTCCATGATGTGAAAAAGTTATTGAAGGTCTTGAACGACCTGGTCGATATGGGCAATACAGTGATCGTGATCGAGCATAACCTGGATGTGATAAAATCGGCTGATCATATACTCGACCTTGGCCCCGAAGGTGGTGATGAAGGCGGTGAGATAATAGCCGAAGGTACGCCCGAGGAGATCTCCAAGGATCGTAAGAGTTATACCGGCCAGTTCCTCGAGAGGGTTCTGAAATGATCGACCTTAGTGCAATACCTACAGATCCAGGATGTTATCAGTTCAAAGATCGGTCTGATAAGATCATTTACATAGGTAAAGCCAAGAACCTAAGAAAACGCGTGAAGACTTATTTTAAAAAAAGTGCACACACACTTGACCCAAAGACACAAGCACTGGTGGAAAACATCGATTCTGTGGATTTTATTGTAACGGACAATGAGGTAGAGGCGTTAATTCTCGAGAATAACTTAATAAAAAGGAATCAACCAAAATACAATATTGACTTTAAAGATTCTAAACGATACGCATATATTGAGCTAACCGGTGAGGCCTTTCCGCGGTTGGTGATCGCGAGGTGTGACGTTGGTACGGGAAAAGGCATGTATTTTGGGCCGTTCGTGTCGGCAGGGGCCAGAGATTATATCATGTATGTACTGAGGAGGACCTTCCGGATCAGAACCTGTAAAAGGCTGCCTAAACGTGCATGCCTGCGGCATCATATCAACCTTTGCCAGGCGCCGTGTATCGGAAATATAACCGAAGAGAAATATCTAGAGAAGATCAAAATGGTAAAATTGATCCTCAAAGGCAAAACCAGCCAGCTAATTAATTCGTTGTCAAAACAGATGGAAGCAGCCTCGGCAGGGCGGAATTACGAGCGCGCCTTGGAATCACGCGATCAAATAGAGGCGATAAGATCGTTGAAAGAAAGACAGAACATGGAGCGCCAGAGAAAGTTTGATGAGGATATTATCAATTATGTGGTTAAAAACCATAGAGTTTATCTGATCTTATTTAATGTCTATAAAGGTTGTTTGGAAAACAAACAGGAATTCGAATTCGAATTCAACCCGGATTTCTTTGAGGAGTTCATTATCCAGTATTATTCAGAATATAACATTCCAAAAGAATTGATATTGCCACAGGCTATCGATGCATCAGTGGTGGAGTTTCTAAGATTGAAAAGAAAAGGCGCGCTTAAAGCAACTATACCAAAAAAGGGTGATAAAAAAAAGCTACTGGACTTGGTTATGAAGAATATAGAGGTCACATTCTTCGGCCATATTGCCAAACTCGAAGACCTGAAGGCCAAGCTGGGCCTTCAGGACATGCCAATGGTGATCGAATGTTTTGATATATCACATCTATCGGGCACATCAACGGTGGGGTCTATGGTACAGTTCAGGTCGGCAATACCCGATAAAAGCAATTATAGACGATTTAAGATCAGATCGGTGAAGAGTATCGATGATACCTCAGCCATTGCCGAGGTGGTTCGGAGAAGGTATACTCGGTTGATTAATGAGCATTCGGAGATGCCTAGCCTGGTAATAATCGATGGCGGACTTGGCCAGCTGAATGCGGCTTTAAATGTGCATAAAAAACTCGGAGTAAAATTACCGATCATTGCAATTGCGAAGAAGTTCGAGGAAGTATATCTGCCTGGCCGTAGAGAACCTCTACGGTTATCCCGGAAAAGCAAGGCATTACAATTGATACAGCAAATACGTGACGAGGCACATAGGTTTGCGATCAAATATAATAGATTGTTGAGGAAGAAGGAGATGTTGAGCTAATGGAATAATGGGTGAAAGGTGCTGGATTGTTGCTTGGGATATTGGAAAAGTCAAAATGTAAAATGAAAAAGTATACTTTTAACTTTTAAGATTTTACTTTTAAAATTTGACTTTTAAAAAATGTATCAATCATTATTCTTTTTGCGAAGCATTTTTTATGACGTATTGGAACTTGTGATTTGGAGCTTGTTTGGAATTTGTGATTTGGAGCTTGTGATTTCCACCAAATAACCAATAAAGAATTGGTGGCCAGGTGAAGGTTGTAAGCCTCCTTCTGTTTCTCCTGGTCTGTTACCATTCCAGGATAGGCAACATTTGACTTAGCGCTTTTCCACTCGGTGCAGCAGATGCTGCGAACCGAATCATTAGCTTGCTCCAGTGAGGTTGGCCGTTTCAGCAAATCCCGCTCCGACGTCAGGGGCAACCCCTATCATTCCATTGGGAACGGGCTGTGTCGTTTCTGCTCCAGAGCCTAGGCTCTCACCTACCCGACTTGAATCGGGTCACAATTAAATTGGAGGGAGGACTTTCCTCAGCGACCAATATTACAGGTCACCGTCAGTCGCCCACCTTCTCCTAGCCGAAAATACATTGATTTCTGCTATATTAATTATTACTATGATTTAACATGGTTTGTAATTAATAATTGAAGTTTTGCATTTTCAAATAAATAGTAGAGAGTAAGCTATTTGGTCTATCGGTCTACCGGTCGACCAGCTGACTAGCCGACCACCCGACTGACTGACCAGCTGACTAGCCGACCACCCGACTAGCCGACCAGCTGACTAGCCGACCAGCTGACTAGCCGACCAGCTGACCAGCTGACTAGCCGACCAGCTGACTAGCTGACGAGCTGACTAGCCGACCAGCTGACTAGCCGACTAACTGACCAGCCGACCATTTCATTGAACTAAAATTATTATTCTATCCAATCAAAACGCAAATGCAGTAATAATTATTAGCTATATGAAAAAGAATAAAATATAAAAAGCAATTACCCCAACACAAACCTATAGGCGATTATTAATGTTATCAATTTTTTCGCAAGAAGATCTGTTTTCCATGGTCAGCATGATTGTTGCTTTTGTACCATTATTGATCATGCTATACGCATTATCCCGCGGTTTCGAAGGCTCGATATTATGTATGGACTGCCAGCAGTGCGTAGCCGTATGCCCCACCAGGAAATCACAAAAAGAGGAATACCTGGGTCCGCGCGGGATCGAGATCGCCTGTCGAGCCGGGAACATTCGAATAGCCAGTGAGGGGAAAATATATTCATGTACCTCATGTATGGCGTGTGTTTCGGCATGTCCGCGCGGCTTGAATGTCAAACATGACATGGACCGTATGCGTTGGGACTTGGCAAAGCAAGGCTTGGGACAGATGGATGCACATAAACATATTATCGAAATGGCTTCCAAACACGGCAATGTGTATGAAGATAAACCGCGCTGGAAGCCGGGTATTCTGGAACAAAAAGAGCAGATATCCAAGTTCTTGGGAAATTACGCTAAGATCGCAAAGATCGATGATTTCAAATTAACATGAAGATCGGGATAAAATATATCAAATTAAAATCTTGACACACACCAGGGAGGCAAATTATTGGCAGATCGGTTAGTAGAACCTGTAATAAGAACCAGAAGTGCAAAAGACTGGGGTACCTTTGTTCTCTATGAAGGGTGTACCATGAGCCGCCGTATGATCGGCAGCCGGTTTGCCATGCAGTACATATTGGATAAATATAATTTTGATTATAGGATCATGGAAAAGGAGAAGTGCTGCGGCTCGCCCGTTCGTCGTTCAGGGGGGTATGACACCGCCGATGACCTCCGCGATTACAACCTGGACCTAGTGTTGAAAGAGGGTGAGGATATCATGGTCATGGGCTGTCCCGGTTGCGGGTCACAATTAAAGAGTGAAGAGGCCGAGCATCTGGGTATTGAAGTTTTCCATTTTGTCGAGCTTTTATATGACCTGGCCAAAAATAACGAATTGTATCTGCCTGAACATATGAACAAATTAAAGCCGTTGAAAATAACGGCACATTTCCCGTGCCACCTTTCACGCGGAATGGGCATAATATGTGAAGACTTGCATAAAGTAATTGTAGAGGCGTTTCCCGAATGGGAATATATCGAGATGCCGTCAGCCGATGAATGCTGCGGCGCCGGCGGTGGTGTTAGGGCTTCTCAAAAACCATTATCGTTCCAGATCAGAGAACGAAAGATCGAGAACATAATCACCACCGGTGCAGATATCGTTCTTGCCGCATGCCCGTTCTGCGAGCTGCAGATCGATGAGGGCTTACGCGAGTCAGAAAATATAAAAGCTCGAGCGATCACACCGCAGTCGTTAATTATGATGCAATTCAAGTCACTAGCCCAGGAGGTCGGCCGATTATGATATATTCGGTCCCTCTTGAAATAGAAAGTGCATTAATTGACCAGCCCTGGATATATATCATACTCCTGTTGGTGGGCGGAATACTCTTTCTTATACAGTTCAAGTACATGTTCTTTCCCACCTGGAAAGGCAAGATCATCGAATTTAATGGCTATTCTTTTGATAGTTGTACTTCCTGTAAAGACAAAACAAAAATGACCAAAAATATCAAATCCTCTATGGATATCAAGGTAAAAACCGAAGATGGTGAGATCATCGACGCAGAGATCAGTCATTGTACACTATGTTTAAACAAACTTCAGGTGGGTTCAGTTATAGGTGTGAGCAAGATCGGCAAGCGCAATATCGCACAGCCAATTATAAGATTGTTTGGAAGCAGCACGGTGAATAATTTATGAGATTGAATAACAAATTGTCAGCGGTATTAATAATATTTCTACTACTGCTCTTAGTGGGGCTTCACTTCATGAGCACACCTCCGGATGAAACATATCGCGAAACTGGTGATAATATCATCGCAGTTGGCCAGGGCCAGAGTTTGGCTCACGATCTGCAGGTGAATTCAGATAATATAGTGCTTTCCGATGCCAAAGTGCATTTATTACAGAACATTTCGTTCGAAGTTCCCGTGGTCAACGCTGGCACCAGCACGGTGGGCCAGGTTTTAGCGGTGCTTTACCTGGAAGATGTGTTTAATGGTAACCGTACCGAGATCGCGCAAACCACACTGTCGGGTCTCGGACCAGGTGCAACAGAGCCTGTCAAGTTCTCATGGCAGGTACCGGCGGAGACCAGATCGGGAGAATACAAGCTTGTTGTTAATGTCACGGACCCCTCTGGTGCTGGTGCAGGTGCAGTTGATCAGGCGCCCGATGATAACGAGGGTTTTAAAAGTATTATCATTCGTTCGATCCTTGAGCTCGAGACAAAACGTGGATTCTCTTATCCTGGTAGGCAAACTATGATCATCGTAACATTAAACAACCTTGGCGATCAGATATTGAATACCACATTAAATATTTCATATTATTCAGTATCTGAAAACAGATCAGATTCGAAGTTTTTAGTCCAACGATATCTCGAAGTTCTACCCGGAAAAGCCGGGTTTTGCACTTTCAATTGGAGTACACCAAAAGACCTCCCGTTGGATCAATACATCCTATTGGTAGAGATCGTTGACTCAACAGATAATAGTTACATCAACATGTCGGCCGAGATGAAATTGAATATTATTGAGTACCCCGATACTTCGAAAACACCGGTTTATCTGCAGGTCTGGTTTATTGTGGGTTTTATCTCGCTGATCGTTTTCTTTTTAACGATCATACTATCGTTGATCGGCGTCATACCTCAGGATAGGTTACCGATCCAGCCAGCTCTGGTTGTAATGGCAATGGTTATTATGGTATTAGCGCTGGTTGGAAATTATTTCGACCCGAAGGTGCACTTGATCGGCGCCCAGGATATTGCGGGTATGGTGATAATCCACCCGATCACTGCTTTAACGGCAGGGTTCTTAGTTGCTGGCGGTTTGGAAGCTTCCGGCGCATTTGCCGCGGCTGCAGACGCTCTCGGCCGGATCGAAGTGCTCAAATTCAAGGGTAGAACCATCTTTGGTTTTACCGGTACTGTTGTGATATTGACAAACATACCCACACTGATCGCAATGCCCTGCGGCCGAATTTTAGGGGCGGCACTCATGCCTGCGGCATTGTTCTTTGGTTACAGGGTTGCAAAAACCATGGGCGATTCACGCATGGTGGGTGTTGTTGTATTCTCATTCATAGTAAACGCCGCCGCCTCATGCGGCCCGTCACCACTTGGCGGGATCGGCACAATTGGCGAGGGTATGAGTAAAATGCCTATCGGGTCTTTCACAACCGCACAGTCTACCGGGATAATGATCTGTACCGGTGTTTGTGCATTGTTCATGCGGTTTATTACCCCCATGCGTCCAGCAGATCTATCAGATGAGGATATCAGGCGCGAGAAGGAGGCTGAAAAGAACGAAAAGAACGCTGCTGTTGATATCACCGAGGGCGATTCAAAATATATTAAATATAATAAAGAAAAGGATGACTCTAAAACCAAAAAACCACCGGATAAAAGAGGGTGAATCACGTTGGCAAGCTTACTAGAACGAATATCGGCGATGGATTCGAGACTCAAAAGAGGATATATTTCATTGATCATCTTTTTGGTCATATTAGCGATGGCCATCATCATCAGGCCGCATATTACCATCCAAACGATATTGGTTGTATTGGCCATCATCATAATGATAATCGGCCAGGCAAACATTCAGGACCTGGTTGCAGGTTTGATCCTGCACCCGATCATGGCCATGACCGCAGGGTTCCTCATTGCGGGCGCCATGGGTTTAGCCGGTGGTTTCGATGTATTATTGATCATCTTACGAGCCATGGCAGAGTTCGAGATCAATGGCTTTACAATACTTGGCTATATCGGTGTGGGGGTAATTCTCGCAAATATTCCAACTATCATGCCAATGCCATGCGGTCGTATCCTGGCCGCGGCATTGATACCGGGTGTGTATCTATATGGCGGGGCAATTGCCGCTTATTATGGTATAATATTTGACCCGACCTTACCGATGACCGATCCAACTAATTTCAGGTACATTACTGTGGTCGCAACGATCCTTTCCGCGTTCATTGTGAACGCCGCCGCCTCGTGTGGCCCGTCGCCTCTGGGCGGTATCGGCGGCATAGGCGAGGGCAATATGGGCGTACCCATCGGTTCAAGTGGTAAATCACAGGCATGTGGTATCATGATCGCAACCGGTGTTTGTGCGTTAGTCATAGCATTAGTGGTCCAGCCACTACCTTATACATAAATATACATAAATAAACAATAGGTGAAATTATGTTGCCAAAATCAATAACCTTGATGATCATTATGATCATCGCTGGAATCATCATGGGTATCATGTTCAATATAGCCCTGGGTAAAAAGTTTTATGATTCCGGCGGCATTATTGGCGGTGCAGTGGTTGGTTTCTTCATGTGGATCCTAGGAGGCGGATTTAGCGTTCAATAAATTATCGTTTAGAATTAATTCAATATAAAAGCAATTGATAAGTTTAGTATAATATTGGTGATAAAATGGAAGAATGGAGCAGTAAACGAGTGCTTGGCGGCATGTTAGCCGGTGGCATTATTTGCGGCATTATGATCTGGCTCGCGTTAGGTCTGGCAGGCGGTCAACTATCGGTAAATGATCTGCCCGGAGCGATCTTAGGCGGACTTATCACGGGATATGTGATGCATCTATTAGGATAATTGTGATAACTATGGCAATGGCAAATCGACAATATGCAAGATATATAATCTGGTGGGCAATCTTCTTCATCATACTACTAGGCATTCCACTTGGATTCTATGAATTCTATGGGATTGGCACGGTATGCTGGTCGTGTCCGTTCTTCCATGTCCAGAGCCTGGTTATCCATAGCGTCAACCCCGGTTACTGGGCCTATTTCTCATCACCAGCCGCATCTTTACTCGTGTTCTCAATTCTCGCATTGGTAATATTTACATTAATATTTGGCCGCGCATTCTGTTCCTGGGTCTGCCCGTTCGGCGCGCTTTTGGATTTCTCGGGTAAACTATCGAATACATTAGAGCTGAAACAAAGACAACTGCCCGAGGTGATCCAGGATACCAATATCAAATACGGTGTATTACTCGGTTTTCTGGCGATCGCCGCGGTTCTTGGCAGACAGGTATTCTGTGATATCTGCCCATTGGGCACATTCTACCGCACCACCGGACCGTATTCCTTTGCATTTCCGTGGCTATTATTGTTTCCTCTTGCGATCTTATTCGGGTTCATGGTTATTGCATTTTTATACAAACCGCGTACATGGTGTTTGTATATTTGTCCGTTAGGTGCCTTACTTGCGGCAGAGGACAAGATCAGTGTAAACCGGATACAATTACCCTCCAATGCATGCACCGAGTGCAGGCAGTGCGAGAAGGCCTGTCCCATGGACATACCGATCATGAAGGATACGCGGTATAAACTGATCCATGATCCTAAGGTCAAAGAGGTTTTAAAGAAGATCGAGCAGCCGGACCTGTTGAAAAAACCGTCCAAGTTCGACAAGTTACCCGAAGAGGTGCAGGCGGTTCTCACCGAGCGACAGGCGTTATATAAGATACCGGCGGGCGAGTGTATCAGGTGCTACCAGTGTGTTGATAAATGTCCGATCGTGCGCAAGCAAAAGGAGAAGGAAAAAGAAGAGAAGAAAGCCGCCAAGATGGGTGAAAGCGGAGATACTGATTAGTTATTTCTTGGGGCACTGGAAATTTGAACAATTTTCCTGAGAAAAATTATTCTACATTGGAAAACTCTTCGACTTTTCCAAAGTTGTAAATTTGAAATTGTAAAATGGAAAATTAGATTTTTTTTCAGAATAAGAAGAAATTACATTATTGATAGGTTTTACAGGAACGGCAATAATATCGTTGATCTAGGGGTATATAATTCAAGGGTGATTTGCATGTGGAACAATACTTTACTTGTGTAGGCATTGGTTGAGTTCTTTGCTGTTGTTCGGGATATTTTGGATGTTGTGGATACAAAGATTGATGTATTGATACTGATGTTGTTGTTTGTTGTGTTTGTTCTGTTTGAGCCGTTTTTTCATCTTTATCTTGCAACACTGCACCTATCCGAGGTCTTATCACGAATAAAAATATCAATAAGATCAATATCATCAAAATAATGACAACTGCCGCCAAAGCCACATTACCACCTTCGTCTTCTCCGCCCTTCCCCGGCGGTTTCTCCTTCCATTTGGTGTGATCCAATGGATAAGCGTCTTCCCCGTCATCATGGCCGTCATCATCAGAGTCCGACTTTTTGGGATCAGTACCTATATTATATTCTTCAAGATTTGTTAGCCCGTCAGAATCTAAGTCTTCATTTGCATCAGTCGGGTCATTTGGGTCAAAACCTAAATTATCCCATTCCCAAATGTTTGGCAAGCCATCACCATCGGTATCTATTATAGAATCACCTTTTATCACCTCTACCATGATATCAGCTACCGATTTCTCGCCTTTCCTATCGGAGACCGTAACAAAAACTAGGTGTGAACCCACGGGTAGAATAATATCATTAATTGTATCACCAGTACCCAATACTCCGGTAATATCCGTGGACCAAACGAAGGTAAGATTATCACCATACGATAGATCGGGGTCTGTACAGTTAGCCTGGAAGTCCAGGAGCATCCCGTGCTCTATATTGATATTGTCTTCAGGTTTTATGATTTCAACCAGTCCTGGCGGGTCATTGACACCAAGAACTTTCACATCTATGGTCAACTGGGCGGTTCTATTAAATATTTCATCACAAGCAAAAAATGTAATTTCTTCTTCACCGTTCCAGTTTGATTCAGGTCTGAATACTACCATGCCGATTTCCTGATCGATAGTTACATTTATGTGTGTTTGGCCAGTACACCAAAACGTTAACGGATCATTATTCGGATCACTGAAAATTTGATAAAGATCCAATGAATCGTAGACTGTATCCTCGTCGAATTCAATATCTGAAATAGAATTATTGACCTCTGGCATCCGCTGACCTAGCGGTGTTGACACCTTCAGGGTTTCAGAATACTCGGAACTGAGGTGCACATCGTCAACGGCTTTAACACAGTAGTAGTAAATGGTCAGTTCATTAACTGTAAAGTCAGTATAACTCAAGTCCGTAATAAGGGATGGAGTAGGTGCATAAAATGGTCCCGAGGGTGAGGTGCTTCGAAGAATATTATACCCTATCACATCTGGCTCCAGGTTGGGCTTCCATTGAAGTTCAACACTATCTGCTTTGATGTTTATCGCTGTTAATCCCGTGGGTGGACCAGGCGGAGTTTCGTCCATTGTGGTGGCCGATGCCACAGCCGAGAACGACGAGTTGTTCGGAACACCGTCGAAGGTCTGGAGCTTGAAATGGTAAGTGGTCTCTTCGGCCAGGCCCGAAACGGTATATCTGTAATCACCATAGCTCCCGGTATGGATAATATGGAATTCATCATTCACACCCGAACCAGTATCGTTCATGTAGATATGGTATCCATGTGCAATGGAGCTGGTGCTCCAATTAAGAAAAATGCTCCTTCCCTCCCACGCCTTTGCACATAACCCCGTGGGTGCTCTTGGTGGGGTAATGTCAAGGGTTGCAGCGTATATCTCATCAGAATAACCAGACTCCCGCGGCACCTCGTCGAACGCGGTGATGGCGAACTTGTAGCCCATCTCATTGTTCAACCCGGTGAGCGTGTGGCTGTTGTTGGCGGCCGGGACGGTATGGAGCTTGTAATATATCGAGTTAGAGACCATATATATATTGTACCCGGCCAGGTCGGCCTCGGTATTGGCGTTCCATGCGAGAGTGATAGTGTACCCCGTAATGTTGGTAGTGCGCAGCCCGGTAGGTGCTTCTGGGGGGGTAATATCCAAGGTAGTTACACTTATCATATCCGCGAATGTGGAGTTCAACTGCGCATCGTCAACTGCACGGACACTATAGTAATATGTTGTCTCCTCGATGAGGCCAGTATGGTTATAATTCCAATTTGTAGTGATGTCCAAGGAATGAAAGCTGGTTGTTGAACCAGTGTCGTTAACGTACAGTTCATAACTTACTACATCCGGGCTGGGCGAGGGATTCCAATTTAGGTACACGAACGTACCGCCGGTGCTGAAAACATGCAGGTTAGTGGGTGGGGCTGGTGTTGTACTATCTATCGTTGTTGCCTGACCTGTTAGATTAGTAGATTCAAAATATCCATCATCATATGCGGTTATCACGAAATAATATGTGGTTTCCTCAACTAATTTTGTTGCAGTATAAAATGTATCTGTTGTTGAACCGAGAAAATCAAACGTGTTGGTCGAGCCTGTTTTGTTGATATAGATATTATACTTTTCCACATCATAGCTCGCAGATGTGGTCCATGAGAATTTTAAATATGTGCCACCGATGTTTGTGAACTGTAGGTTTGTTGGCGGGTGCGGCGGGGTTTCATTATAAAGTGTGACGTTCACTATCTTGGTGGAGGTCATATTGGGCAGTGGTAATACAAACCCATCCTCATAACTCGGCTTTTTTACAGTTACATTATGGGGAGTTACTATCCCAATTATGCCCGTGGTGTTCTCAACATATTGAGTACAAACTATCCACCTGCACCATCCTTGATTATTGGTCTGACTATTGTAGATAACATTTGAAACTTTATTTTTTACTGTCACATTTGCCCCCGGGATGGGTTCACCGGTTTCATTGGTGACATTTACATGCATGAACCATTGGACCGCTAATTTTGATTTCTTATCTACATAATTTATCTTAGACAGATTTACAGTGGAATTAAGAACAGTTAGCCATGAGTTGGAATCCAATTGGATATCATATATTGTCGAGTTAAGCTTTGTTTGATTTATAATTTGACAATTTTTTGACGATGAGATATTTATTCCAATTGAGTTGTTTACAATATTGTTATCTAGGAATATTACGCTGCCAGTACCAGAGTCACGCACATTAATACCGTCAACAGTGTTCGTGTTGCATGAATTATTTATGAGTGTAATAAAAAAACTTTGGTATAATTTCATACCATCTTGATTTTTCGAAATATTATTATTTGAAACTGATAATGAATATGAATACTCAATCAATAGACCACTCCCATTGTTCGAGACACATGTGTTATTAGAAATATTTTTCACGTTTGAAACAAAAATAGATATTCCGCTCCAGTTATTGGAGGCACAGGTGTTATTAGTAATATAATCACAATTCGCAATATTACATGCGATCCCATAGTTTAGGTTTGAATTACAGGTATTATTTTCAATTGTTCCTCGTATCGAATTCCCAATTCCGATTCCATTTATATTATTATAGCTGCAATTATTGTTTTCTACCAGGTTACCATCAAATGAGGAAAAAATTGAGATCCCATTCATATTATTCGAATTGCATGTGTTATTTCTAAGAGTATTATTTGATGAAAAACCAAGACGGATACCAATAGTTGTATAACTGCAATTCTGATTTTCCACTAAGATATTTGAACAATTTGCTAATATCACCTGGCTAGCACCTGACGGAATGGTTCCTGTTGTTAGGTTTTTCCAATAATAAACCGGTTTGCCATTTACTAAATTATTGAGCGGAATAGTATGCGTATTCCAATGTTCGATCCAATATCCAGTAATAAAAATACCATCATTGAGAAAATTGTTATTTGTTATATTATTATTTAATGATGATCTTAGATAAATACCTACATTATTGTTAGAGATATTGTTGCCAATTAAATAATTAGTCGAAGCTTTGTATAGATAGATGCCATAATCATTATTCAAGCAGCTGTTATTGGAAATAGTACAATTTGACACACCATTCAATTTAATTCCCGAGTTTCCATCACCACTTCCTTTTATTTTGAACCCACTTACATTTGTCCAATTGGCTGTAATCAATATCACATCACCGCTACCTTTACCATCGATGGAGGTATTTGTCGTCCCGTTCCCAATCAGTATCACCGTCTTGTTCACCACCACATTCTCATTATATGTCCCCGCCCAGACACGGATCGTATCACCAGCTGTTGCATTATCTATGGCCGCCTGGATCGTGGTATAATTATTAGGACCTGACGCACCGGGATAAACATACCGCGTCGTTGCGGCTGCCCCAGAACCATCGTCGTCCACCCCCGGAAACACCAGCAGCCCGGCAAATCCCACGGTAACCAATATAAACACAAAATATGCGGATACTAACCCTTTCCTGATCTTGTACGCGTTCATCGCCCTACACACCCAGGATAATAATAATTGATAGATTGCCAGGTACTATTATTGAATAAGATAACGAATATATAAAAATTTCTTGTAATCTAGTGCGAAACCAATGCCTTTTCGATATCTTGAAAATCATAGCAATAAACCGGAAAATTTCCCAGTTTGGATATTCTTTTCTTAAACGATCTTGCAAATATGCTGTATGATTCTTTTCTATCCTCGGTATGCCATTTCACATATTCACTCTTGAAAACCATTTTTTTTACCAATTTCTCCGCATCAACATTTGAACTCCATTTACATTCGCAAAATAATATCTCTCTTTTGTTTTCATTCAGAGCAATAATATCGAATTCTTCTCCTTTATCCCACCAGCGACCCACCTTTGAATATTGATCTTTAAACAATTTTGGTATTATCTCGGCAATGATACGCTCGAAATGTCTTCCCATATATTCGTTCAATTGGAGCTCTGTTAGTTTTGCCAGTAGTTGCTCCGTATTTTCGGTCTCGATCAATTCTATATTTGGGTATACAAACCTGAACCAAAAATCAAACAAATTATCATCAAGAAAATATAACCCCTTGCGCGATCTCCCGCCTTCAGCTACCGGTACTTCGCGATGTACCAACTGTAAATCGATAAGTACAGAGAGGTATTTATTTACTATACTTTTTGATAAAGAACAAATTCGACATCCCTGAGCAAATAGGAATCCGGTCTGAAGATCGTATTTTTAATAGATATCAACATTTTTTACCTAAAAGCCATTTCCAGAGTGGTATATATTCGATCGTTTTATCGTTTATTTTTTCAGAATCTTCATAATCCCAGGTAATAATTGTTCCTCTTCTCAAATTAAAATATTTCATTCCATTAACCAATCCTTTTAGCTCTCGTTTCTTTGTTTTTGGGTTGTCTATATCATAACATACCTGGATCAATTGTGTAATTTTTAGTCCTTTCTTGACAACAAAATCCAACTCGGAATTAGCATCTTTCCAGTAATATATTTCTCCTCTATTTCTTAGATTCAAAAAAATTAGATTTTCGATAAGTCTACCAATATCTTCACTAAACCTAAAACTGACAGCGCTCCTTAAACCCGTATCCACGCTATATGCTTTCCTGGGATAGGTATATTGAGCCTTAAGAGAATATGAATAGTGATTAACGAAGAACAATAGATATACATCCTCTAAATGATTGAAATATTCCTGGACCGTTCTTATATTGAGACCAAGCAATGAACTTAAAGATTTTGCACTGGTCATATTCGAAATGTTGGTTAACAAATAGATCGCAAGTTTTTCCAACTTTTTTCTCTCTTTTATTTCATATCTCGTTAAAATATCTCTAGCAAGGATTGCGTTAAAATATTCTTTCAATAGAGTATATTTTAAATCTTTGTTTTTTTCTAAAACCACCTCAGGAAAACCACCAAATCTTAGATATTCATCCAACATATGTTTTATTCTTGATTTGGCCGCTAGTAATTTAGCTTCAGTGCTGATATTTAATCCATTGAATTCTATGAATTCTCTGAACGATAATGGAAACAATTCGTGGGTAAGATTTCTACCCACAAGATATTTTGAATATTCTGACTTTAAAAGAGATGAGTTTGAACCTGATACTACAATTTTTATATTTTTATAAGAATCATATATTTTTTTCACCCATTTCTCCCAATTTTGCATGTTTTGGATCTCATCAAAAAAGAGATACTTTTTTCCTGTGGGCATCATTAATTCTTCGTAAACTTCATAGATCTTATCGAGGTTCGTATCTTTAAAGGTAGGATCATCAAGATTGACATAAAGCACTTGGTTAGTGTTCAGTTTTTTAAGTAATTCTTTGATCAACAGGTATAATGAACTTGTTTTCCCAGATCTTCTAACGCCTGTAATTGCTAATATTTCTTTGCGGTTAAATAGAGGTCGGATATCATCAATGGATGCTCGTCCTTTTAAAGTTTCGATAATATCAGTTTTATCATTCCACCACGGGTTCCAGAAGATGAGGCCGTCTTTTATCAATTGTAGCACCATACACCATGATATGCATTATAGTCTAGCGTAGTGCACCATTATAAAGGTTTCTGTTGTAATAACATACACTAAATCTTATCAAGTACAGAAGATAATTATTTGGCGTTCATTATGATTTAAAATTCAGCTATATAAATATATATTCATAATAAGTGAAATTCCAAGAAACAAGCTCCAATAACCAAATAAATTCCAATAATCAATGATCGAATCTTCAAACTTGGAAAAGGGATTTGGATATTGTTTAGGTCATTAGGATTTCGAATTTTGATATTGTTTGTCATATGCAATTTGTTTATTGTTATTTAACTGATCAATTAGTTTGCTGAAGTTGATTCATTGCATCTTGTATTGCCATCTCCAGGTCTGGGTGCATTCCCGGCTCCTGCTCTAGAACATGCTGCCAGGCAACGATTGCGTCCTCGTATCTGCTTTGACTGTACGTTAGGCTACCTTTTTTTTTATAATTCCCCTAAGATCTTCAGTTTTTCTGCGATCGAGAAACAGAAATCATCCCAATCCCTGATAGTTTCACGTCCCTGCAAACCAACCATTGCTGCAAAGCCCATTACCTCTTGCGAACGTGTAGAAAATGAGTATATAGTTTCAATCGAACCTCTAACAACTGCACCTTGTTCCAAGTGCGATCTCCTACATACAAGTTCCAACTTCTTTAGTATTTGTGTAGTATCAAAATCATTTTTTAACAACATTCCTAGATCGTAAACATCTTTGAACCGTTCCCGACCAAAAGTATTTGTCACAGTTGTAGCCAAAATTTTATCCACGATCAGGTCCTCTAAACTTGAATGGTTAAACGTTACTTTCTTTTTTGGGTGTTGGTAGTCAAGTATGAAAAATTCGGGCGCCTTCATAATTGTTTGCATAGCTGGCAGCCAAGAATGTTTGTAATTGATCTGGACCCTTATACTCTTTGCCTGGATCCTATTATCACCGACCTTTTCAAGTTCACCGAACCGTGATGGCATCCTTCGGCCGAAGTTCAGGGTTCCACTATGTGGATCATCACCTTTAAACTCAAAAGTACCAAACATGATACCAGCAATATTGGCTTGACCCCCGCGTTTTTGAATACGCTTGTTTAAATTTTGGATCTCATCTTTGATAGTATTGGGATTTTCGATAATTGAATTAAAGTCAAGGTCGACAGAAGCTCTCTGAAATCCCGATGGCAAGTATGTCTGAACACAAGTACCACCCTTAAAGACAAGCCAATTACAATCTGATAAAATTCCAAGCGTGTCTAGGTGCCAGAACGTTATTTCTACTAATCTCGCAGGTATTCCGCTCTTGTGCTGTATACCTCGAAATACCTCCTGGGTTAATTGCTTTCTGTGCCAGTATTCAACGGTAGATAATATTGCCGTCCACTCGTTATGGGTTAGTTCGATCCTCAACCTTTAACCCCCCATTAAAGTATTATATGCTTTTTTAACGGTATCAGATATTTCCGGTTTTTGATTTGCTTTTGCTAAAGCGATATCTTTTGATTTAAGTTCGATCATAATCTTACCCATGACATTATTGATCTCATAAATAACAGATAAAAAGATATCATGTACCCCTCTGTTTTCTGCGATATCCATCAGCCTTTCATAGTTTATATTCTCCTCAGATATATTCTGTAGAAGTAGTAATATGGCCGGATAAAGATCACACTCGCGATGCACGATACAGTCCACAATACCTCTTTCTACTGAAGCGAGCCATACCGTTGAGCCGAACATGTTCTCACGTTTTATATCTATTGGTATCATTTCAATATCGAACCAAAGTAACTTGATATGTGATATTTCAGACAGCGTCTTAAGGTAGTTCCTCAAGTGTGTATTTGGGTTTAGTATCGCTATTAATGCGGAATTCTGCACATGATCGATTGGTGGCCCGTTCTGACAGGCGGCAATATATCCAGTAATATAATAATCGTTACCGAATAATGTATCGATGCGCTCGAGAAAGATCCGATGATCGTCCATGAAATTAGAAGTTACTACTACTAAATTAGCAATATCCTCATAGAATGGAAATGTTGTATCAAGTTCGACTTTATTATTTACTTCTTTTAATATTCCAATAGCGATCAATTGATCTATCTGCTCGTAAGTAGGTCCGGTGCCTGCAGAAATTGCTTTACTCAACGCGTGGCGTGTCAATGGGCCTGGCTCAAGTACTAGTTTTTCGATAATTCGAGCTTTGGTTGTGGTTCCAAGTAGTTGGGTTAAGTAAGTTTTTTGTTTTGGCATGATGATAGTTATGGTAAGTAATGGTATATAACACTTTCCGGATTCAGAAAACTATTTAGATATTTACTTTAAAGAGAAAACATGTGAGTGTGTGAGTGTGTGGGTTTGGGAGTATGTGGGTGTGTGAGTGTTAAAAACAGGGGTCGGGGGTCTGGAGTTCAGGGGTCGTAAACAGTTGCTAGATGCTAGTTACTAGTTGCCAGTTTAATATGATCACACTAGAAACTAGCAACTGATAACTGACAACTGGCAAGAGTGTGTGGGTGTGGATGTAGGTGGAGTTATTGGTATGTGAGTTGTTTGTTTATATTCTCCGTGATAAGATATTAGACATCATGCAAAAGCCATTTCCAAAGTGGTTTGTATTCGATCTTTTTATTGTCAATTTCTTCAATTGATTCATAATCTTTTGTAATTACAAGTCCTAATTCCATACCAAATTCTTCCATTGCATCTAAGAGCCCTTTTTTCTCCCTACCTTTTGTAGATTCTTTTTCAACATCCCAGATTACTTGGATCAATTGCACGATCTTTATACCCCTTTTAATTACAAAATCAACTTCACTTTTCCTGTTTTTGCCTTTCCAGTAATACAGTTCGATCAAAGGATCTAAATTTTTCATTTGAAGTAATTTAATAAAAACCAGGTTCTCTGCAGTTCTGCCAAGATCTTCTGAAGTATAAAATCCGGTTGCAGTCCTTAAACCTACATCAATACAATAGATCTTTGCTGGATTAGCATCCTGAATCCGAATTGATGGAGAATATTTTTTTACGGTAAACATAAAGTTTACATCTTCCAAATATGATAAGTAATTTAGAATTGTTTTTTTGGAAAGATTATATTGTTGGACAATACCTCTATGATATTTTGAGATACTGAAATAATTCGATATATTCGAAATAAGGAATTTTATAAGCACTTTTAAAAATGAAATGTTCCGAATCTTATAGCGTTCAATAAGGTCCTTTATAAATATTGTATTAAAATACTCTTGTAAGATCCTAAGCTTTGTACGTTCATTCTCTTCGAGCACCACCTCAGGAAATCCTCCGAAGCTCATGTATTCGTCTAATTGATTGATTACTTTAAACCTAGTTTGTGAATAAGAAATTGTTTTGTTAACATTAATATTTCTGGCTTTCAGGATTTCAAGAAATGAAAATGGAAATATTTTATATGAGATAGTTCTTCCTCGAAGTGCAGTAGCAATTTCACTGCTTAGTAGTTTTGAACTTGAACCGGTCAAAAATATTTTATATTGTTTTTTATCGTCTAAATATCTAACCGCACGTTCCCAATCTGTAATTTCATGTATTTCGTCAAAGAATAAATAAGGAGTGGATCTTTCCGGGTATAGTTCCCGATATGCTTCGATCAAAACATCAATATCCGCGGCAGCAAATGGATAAATCCGGGGGTCTTCAAAATTAATATACACAACATTTTTTTTATCAACACCCTTATCTTCCAGTAATCTTATAATAAGATACAAAATGAAAGTTTTACCAGACCTTCTAGGTCCGATCAAAGTTACGATCTTATTAGAGTTCAGATCAATCCCTGAGTCTCTTTTGATCAGTTCAGGTAATTCAGATTCATGAAATTCAATTATGATCTTTTTAATTATGTTTTTATTCATAGTATATAAAACGAGGTAGGGCTATATAATTGTTTCCCATAAGTCACCAATCATTAACTATATTGGTAACATGTATGCAACCACTTTGACCAATAATGACGTGGCAAACCATTCGTATAATAACAATTTACGTTGCTTCCGCAATCGAAACAATATTTAGTAGTTATATCATTATGGATTATGATAGCAATGCTTGATATCGATCTGAAAACACTTATCACCGATCTGAAAAGCTACCTGGGTGTCACCCGCAAACACCAGATCGCAGATGTGGTCTCCGCCTTTCCGCGGTTAACTGATCAACTTGCAGAAATGGAAATTCTAGCCGATTTCGGCGAGGATGCAGCCGTGCTTTTAATTTCTGAAGATAATGATAATGTATTATTACTGGCGGCCGACGGCATCATGGGATCGCTCATGAATTCGAACCCGTACTGGGCCGGGTACTGCTCTGTTCTGGTGAACCTACACGATATTGCCGCCATGGGCGGCCGACCGCTGGCGCTGGTGGACATTCTATCTGTAAAGGAAATAGAGGTATTGGCAAAGGTAACCACCGGCATGAACGATGCATGCAGTAAATTCGGTGTACCCATCGTGGGCGGACATATACACCCGGACAGCCGATTCAATGCAGTTGATGTTGCCGTTCTTGGAACAGCCATGCGAAAAGGAGTTATCTACAGCCATACCGCAGAGGTCGGTGATCGCGTGATCTTCGCCATGGACCTGGACGGGTGCGTGCACCCGGACTCGTTGTACTCCTGGGATACCACGCAGCATAAATCGGCTGATGGAGTACGGAAACAGCTATTGGTAATGTCGGAGTTGGGCAGTCAACGGTTGGTGCATTCAGGCAAGGACATCAGCAACCCCGGGACCCTTGGCACGCTCGGCATGCTGCTGGAGACGAGTAAGAAAGGTGCGGAAATTGACCTGGAAAAGATGCCGTATCCGGGTGATGATGTTGTAAATTTCACACAATGGTTGAAAATGTACCAGGGCTGCGGGTTCGTGGTTACGTGCAAACCTGAGAACTCCGCTGATGTAATTGATAAATTCAGGTCTGTGGGTTTGAGTAGTGCTGTTGCCGGTGAGATCACCGATGAGCGGAAATTAATGATCAGATACAATGATAGGCAAGATGTATTGTTCGATTTCGAGCACGAAAATATCACTGGCATAAATTGAATATTTTTTTTCAAAGAGTTAAGTGTGAAGTGAGAGTACGGTTGCTGCGCAACCTTGAGGTTTGAGGAGGGTCTAAGGATAAATAGGGTAAACTTCACACCTCAAGCGAGTAAAACGAGCGTACTCTCACCTAGGTTAGAATTCCATATTTTTCATTGAATTATTTTTGGAATTCTAAGTTTCATCAATTTTATTCAAAAATTGTTTCGAGCTAAAAATTCTTTTGATTGGAATGTTATTAGATATAGAATTTTTACCCCTCGAATAAAAATAAGAATCCAACAATAATTTTTCTTATTTTTGTGACGCACACCTAATTCACCATCCACCATTCACAATTCTCTCTACACATTTTTACGAAAACTGTATCTATCAAAACAGAATATATATCGATGGTCGTTATGAAAGATAACAATAAAATGATCGGGGTCGTGATAATAGTAATTCTATTGATACAATCAATTCTATTTTTTTCACCGATCTCAGCCGCAATAGAAGAGCCTCAATATAAGTTTGAACTAGAGAACCGAACCGATATCCTCCCTTATCCATACAGCCGCGGCTCGGCGGTCTGGGTGGATGAACAAGAGAGCATTTATATATTCAGCGGCAGAAACGAAACCGCTAAGTTAGACAGGATAATGAAGTATACCCCTAGAACGGACCAGATTACGATCTTGCAAACAAAACTGCCCACCGAGCTCATGGGAACAACCGCGGTATACGACGGATCGCATGTGTATATCTTCGGCGGCTGGGGTTACGAGGAGTTCAACGATACTATCCTCCAATTCGATCCGAAGACCGAGAAAGTTTCTACCATGAACGCGCACCTGCCCAAACCCACGGTTGGTGCGGCAGCGGTCTGGACCGGAGAGTATATCTATTTTACCGGCGGCAGCTGGGGTGGTAACAAGACAGAAGGTCCAGGCAAATTTGATACTATACTGCGCTACGACACTGCAAAGGATGAAATTACAGTGATGAACTCGACACTCCCCTACGGTCGTTCGGGGCTGGCGGCTGCCTGGGACGGCGAGTTCATGTATTTGGTTGGCGGTTCTGACGGGAAAAATTATTCGGCCAAGGTATTTAAATATGAACCGGAGACCGACACGCTTACGTTGTTGGATGGCAGATTACCCTCTGGCAGAAAACATACCCAGGTAGAAGTTCACAACGGCTCGCTATACATCTTCGGCGGCCGCGGCGGACCAACAGTACTATATGACGAGATCATCAGATACGACTTGAGAACTGATAATGTTCAAATTTTAGACCAGAAACTACCCACATCCAGCGAGTTCCGGATGCATGCGTATGACGGCGAGAACATTTATATAATCGGCGGTTTTTCCGGGCCAAAGGATTTCAACCAGTTCATCAAGTTCACACCCGATTCGGAGCCAACAAAACTCAGCTGTGCAATTTGCCCCATTAGTCCGGAAGTTGAGGTTCTTGTGATAATTGTCTTAATTTTGGCAGCGGTAATAACACTAACTTTAATTAATGATCATAGATCCAAAAGAAAAAAACAGGCGTGATATATCATTAAAGATATGGTTCATCTCCCAATTTAATTCAAGGGGTCTGGAATCGGAAACAGTTGCTAGATGCTAGCAACTAGCAACCAGCAACTATTAACTGATTTGAATCAGGCATTTATTCTACTTATATCGAAAGAAATTAAAAAATATTAATAACAATCTAATCATTCCACACTACAATGATCGTATCTTCCGATATTGGCGGCACGTTCACCGACTATGTGACCCTCGAAGCCGGCAAGTTAACTGCGTTCAAGACTCTCACCACCCCCGACCCCAGCCACGGTATTATACAGCGTTTTGATCGTCAGACACTGGCCGAGTTCTCGCACGGGACAACAGCGGCGGTGAACGCCGTGCTCGAGCGCACGGGCGGCCCCGTGGTGTTCTTTACAACCAGCGGTTTTCGTGATCTTGTCCTGATCGGCCGCCAGGCCAGGACCGATGTTTACAGCTTCGTCTGTGACATGCCGCAGGTACCCGTGGCCAAGATCGTTGAAGTTTCCGAGCGCACCGACACGGACGGGACGGTTGTGGAGGGTGTATCCGAAGATGAGCTGGTACTGGCCGCGAAGAGGTATGCCAAGATCGGCCCGGTGGCGGTGGTGGGGTTTATTAATTCATATATGAACCCGGAGAATGAAGAGTTTGCCGAAGAGGCGCTGAGAAGATACTTCTCCATGGTCATACCAAGCCACAAAGTACGCCGCGAGATTCGCGAGTATGACCGATTTTGCACGGCGATCATTGAAGGTTATTGCAAACCTATAGTTGATAAATATTTGAATGAGCTGGCGCAGTTGAGCAGACGATTCTATTTAATGCAGTCCAACGGCGGTAGGACCAGGCTACCGGACCTGCGTGCAGTTAACATGCTCATGTCAGGGCCTGCCGGTGGTGTTGCGGCAACCGAAGCGCTGTGCAGAAGGCTTGGCATCGAAAATGCCATTGCTTATGACATGGGCGGGACTTCTGCCGATGTGTCTGCCATAGTTTCCGGTACGCCGCTGTATACCGATACAGTGCATATCACAGGCATACCCATAAAGACTCTTGCGATCGATATCGAGACCATCGGCGCCGGCGGCGGGTCGATCGCATGGATCGACGACGGAGGTGCGTTTAAGGTGGGTCCGATGAGCGCGGGTGCGCATCCGGGGCCGGCGTGTTACGGCCAGGGTGGAAAGGAGTTTACGGTGAGCGATGCGAATTGTATAACCGGTGTGCTTGGAGCTCGCATTTCCGGGATATCTTTGAACCTTGACCGTGCCCTGGCAGCTTCAAAACTACTTTGCAACACTCTCGACCTTTCACCAATAGACCTAAGTTTCGGTGTGCTCCGGATCGTTAACAATAATATGGTCTCGGCACTGAAGCGGATCAGTATAGGTAAGGGTTATGACCCGCGCGAATTTTCTCTGGTCGCTTTCGGCGGTGCGGGGCCCATGCATGCTTGCGCGCTGGCGGACGCACTGGGCATTAAACACATTATAGTGCCCCAGTTCGCAGGTGCGTTCTCCGCACTGGGCATCATGGGCGCGCCTGTCAGGTTCGATCATGTTCGAACCATACTATCACCGCTCGAGGATGCATTGGATATAATACCCCGGGTGGTAAAGACATTCCAGGAGACGCTGCATGGCAAAATAAAAAACAGATACCAAGATATAACATTGCATGTAAGCCTGGATATGCGTTATCTCGGCCAGGGGCACGAGATCAATGTGCCGTTCTGTGATGTGGATGCTCTTGCACATGCGTTCCATGACAGGCACGATGCATTATACGGGTTTAACATGCCGGACAATACGATCGAGGTTGTGAATGTGAAACTAGTGGCCGAGCTACCGGTGGATGAGTTGGAATTGCCAAAACACCGGAAACACACGGCAAAAGTACGGGGTATGCGTGACGTGTACCCTGACAATAGTGTATCGGTGTACGGTCGTGATTTTCACGGATCGTGTGTAACTGGCCCGTGTATGATCGAGGATGAAACCACTACTATCTATGTCAACGCCTATTGGAATGCCGAGCTGGATCTGCATGATATTCTACATCTACGTCTGGAGCGTGATTGACCGTGGATGTGATCGAATTCGAAATACTGTATAAGAGCCTGATATCCATTGCCGAGGATATGGGTGTGATCCTGCAGAAGAGTTCGTATTCTCCCAACATTCGCGAGCGTCTGGATGCGTCGTGTGCGATCTTTGGCGGAAGTAAACAGTTGAGCGTCCAGGCAGAGCATATCCCCGTACATCTCGGCTCCATGCACATGCCATTGCGATACATTGATATTGACCTATCTGCCGGTGACCAGATCATATTGAACGACCCGGCCATGGGCGGTACCCATTTACCGGATATCACGATATACAAGCCAGTATTTTTCAACGACGAGATCATTGCGTATGCTGCGAACCGGGCACATCATGCAGATGTTGGCGGCATGACAGCGGGATCCATGCCAGGTAATTCTACCGAGATCTACCAGGAAGGGCTGATAATACCACCGGTCAGGTTGGTGAATGGTGGAAAGCTGGATAGATATACTCTGGAATTTATAATGGCAAACATGCGCATGCCGCATGAACGGCGCGGTGATCTATTGGCCCAGATCGGGGCAAATAACCACGGTTCCAGGCTGGTGGATGAGTTTATCGGGCACTACGGTATCGAAACTTACCGGGCCCTGGAACAGGAGATACTGGAGTATACACGTCGTATGGTGAGAAATAGGCTGGACATCTTGCCAAAAGGGCGGTATACCGGTGAGGATGTCCTGGAATCGGGCGGCTCTCAAGTTAAACTGCAGGTGGAAATTACCATCACAGATAATGATCAGATAAATATCGATTTTTCCGGCACATCACCCACATTAAATGCAAATATCAATGCACCATTGGCTGTCACACACTCGGCGGTCTATTTCTTCTTCAGAACGATACTGGGCAGTGATGTACCTATCAATTCTGCGTTCTACGAGTTTTTCAAGATCACCGCACCAAAGAACACATTGGTGAATGCGCCGAAGGGTGCGGCGGTGGTGGGAGGTAATGTCGAGACCTCACAGCGTATCGTGGATACCATGATGAATGCAATGGCATCGGCCATTGATGTTCCCGCTCAATCACATGGGACCATGAACAATGTCACATTCGGAAATCGCCGCTTCACATTCTACGAGACCCTGGGCGGCGGCGCCGGCGCCGGAAATGGCTATAACGGTGGCAGCGGCGTGCACGTCTACATGACCAATACAAAAAACACTCCGGTGGAGGTGATAGAAGCATCGTATCCGCTGAAATGTAAGAGGTATTCACTTCGTAACGGCTCTGGTGGTGACGGTAGATGGCGCGGTGGTGATGGGATAATCAAGCAATACCTGGCACTGGAGCCGTGCACGTTCAGTATCATCAGCGACCGAAGGCAAGTTCGGCCACATGGGGTCAAGGGCGGTGGAGACGGGGCAACAGGGAAGAATATAGTGATACGTAATGGTAAGGAGCAGGCCCTGGGCGGGAAAGACACCATAGCCTTAAATGAGGGTGATGAAGTGATCATTAAAACCCCCGGTGGGGGTGGATACGGGAAAGCTGATGAGTGATCGTTTAGTTAAATTCCAAGTTCCAAATCACAAGACATACACAAAAACGAGATGAGAAATTAATTAAGTTTCATTTTTGCTGTGGGGGTAAAAATTCTATATTTAATAACATTCCAATTAAAAGAATTTTTAGCTCGAGAGAATTTACATTATTAAATTCTCTTTGCTTAGAATTCCTTTGAAAAATAA
>JAEHCK010000254.1 GCA_020696345.1 Thermoplasmata archaeon
AACTTTCAGTAACTCAAATCACTGGTGTTAAATCAGAATTCCTCGAACATGGTGCCCGAGGTTGCTGGCGTTTTCGATTTGGTTCGAATTATGAACTACGCGCGTTTTAAAGAAAATATTCATTAGAAAAACAAAATACCACCGGAAAACATAAATACCTCCACTAACACTGGAGGTATTTTGTTTTGCCAATCAAATATGACGAATATGTTAAACGTCCACGAGACGAGATCGAGTATACAACCGAAGAAATATCGGAACTGTACGAATGTTCAAAATCTATAAATCATTTCATTCCCTATGTCAAAATCATTAACCCCGACTTAGGTGAAATCTTTTTCGAGCCACGGCATTATCAGTGGGACCTTCTCGAAAAGTTCCAGCGAGATCGATTCAATGTTGGTTTATGTTCAAGACAGTCAGGAAAGACCACCGTTGTGGGTGCGTATGTGTTGTGGTATGCGATCTTTCATGAAAATAAGAACATCGGTATAGTCTCGAACAAGGAAAAGTCAGCCAAGATGATCCTGGACCGTATCCGCAAGTCTTATGAATGTCTGCCGTACTGGTTAAAGCCCGGAGTCACCGAATACTCGAAAACCTTCATTACATTTGATAATGGGTCCAAGATTCTGATTTCCGCCACATCTGCTGATGCCTTCCGTGGTGAGACAATGAATCTACTGGTTTGCGATGAGTTTGCTTTCGTGCCTGGCGGTCAAGCTGAGGAATTCTGGTCTGCTAATTATCCTACAATTTCTGCATCACAATCAGCGAAAATCATAATTATATCAACACCTAATGGCTTGTTCAATATCTTTCATAGAATCTGGACAGATGCCACTCTTGGAAAGAATTCATTCACTCATACTAAAGTATCGTGGGAAAAAGTCCCGGGTCGTGATGATGAATGGGCAGAGGTGCAGAGAAAAAACCTTGGATTACGACAGTTTGCACAAGAATTTGCTGTTGAATTCATTGGTTCTACAAATACACTGATCGAACCTAAGACATTAGCGGTCATTCTAAAACTCGATAAACCACATGAGATCGAGGACTTAGAAGGTCGGTTGAGAATCTGGCAAAAACCACAAGAGGGCTGTAATTATATTATCGGTGTTGACCCTGCGAAAGGTACAGGTGAAAACTACTCAGCAGCTCAGGTTTTACGTGTCGATAGTACAACTCCAGTAAAATTACAACAGGTCGCAGTATTTCACCACAATCTCACCGATGTTTATTCATTTGCTGATATTATCACTCGATTGGCGAAATATTACAATCGTGCGTACTTAATGGTCGAGAATAATGGCGAGGGAAGCGCCGTAGTCGCCAGGATTTGGTGGGAACATGAGTATGAAGGGTTAGTCAACAGTGGATCGAAGGCCGCAAACTTAGGCATCAGATCAACAGGCGGTGCGAAAAGTGGAACCAAACCAAAAGCGGCACTTTTGATGAAAAAATTGATCGAAGACGGATCACTAAACTTAGTTGATAGAAAAACGCTAAAAGAACTTGGTTCGTTCATTGAAGAAAATGGCCGTTTCTTTGGTAAAGATACACCCGATGACCTTGTTTGTGCTCTATTCTGGGCATGTTTCTTCCTTGAAATGAATATTTTGGAGGAAGAATGGTCATTTGAACAAGACAGTATGGATGACGAGGCATGGGGTATCTTAGGAGATGTTGATGAAATGTTCGAAGATTGGTCTTGGTTAGACAATTCCTCCGGAATGACTGACTAAAAAATATAAATATAGTTGAATGTTTATATTATAAAGGCGGGAGAACTATGTCAACAACTAAGAACCAATTAGCAGAAAAAATTAAAAGAAGATTGGGTTTCCCTATGGTAAAGGTGGAACTTGATCCTCAACAAATCACAGACGCTATCGATTATTCCAGACAGAAATGGATGAAATGGGCAGCTGGTCAGGCAACACACGAAGTGTTTTTCACTTTGTTATTATCTGCTGGTCAGATGTTATATGACCTACCGATTGGTGTGACAGAAGTTGTTTCGAAATATAGTTCCGGTGTAAGTTCTGGAATCAATACGTTGTTTACAATTGATAACTTTCTTTACAATCAAGGCATGTTTGAAGCCCTGTATAGAACAGGTGGCCAGGGTTATACAATGATCTCATATCACCTTGCTCGAGATTTTCTTGATACTGTTCGAAAATACACGCCTGATAAATACAATCACAAATATCACCCGTTTACAAATCAATTAGAGATTCATCCTGCCCCGCCGTCTGGGTCATATGATGACAATCAATATAATGGTCCGGGCTATATTCTGGTCGAAGCATATATGGTTGAGGGTAGTACTGTTAGAGGTGGCTGGGGTGACGGAGATTCAAATGAAGATTTCTACGGCTTAGATTGGATTTTCGACTACGCTACAGCAGAATGTAAGGCAATCTTAGGACAGGTCAGACGGAAATTTGCCAATTTCGCCTCGATTGGAAACACGGGAGTATCATTAGATGGTGATAGTCTCAT
>JAEHCK010000052.1 GCA_020696345.1 Thermoplasmata archaeon
ATCGAAAAATGAAGAAACACTTATAACTTTTACAACTTTGGAAAAGTCGAAGAGTTTTCCAATGTAGAATAATTTTTCTCTAGAAAATTGTTCAAATTTGCATTTTGCCTTTTCCAATACCCCAATAAATATATTATCCGTGATGATCCGTTGTATCCGTGTTTTCAATCCGTGTTCTATGGAGTGGTTTGGGATTCTTTTTTTACATCAAATTATTCAAAAAAAGATATTATATTTTATACCCAAGAGGTCTGTGAATATATTCACTATTTACATATTTAAAGATAAAATCGACTGGTTGCGTTGAAATTCCAATATACGTCATAAAAAAAGAAATTGTATGTGTGCATGGAAACCAGGTTTTTATCAAATGTTGATCGTTTGATTTTCCCTCGTGCTGGTGCGCCGACGCCTCTCTTGCCGAGTCCCCTCGTCAGCCATGGCATCTCACGTTCCCCCTGGCAGCCACCCAAAAAAGTGGGGGATTTACGGCTGCCGGATTTAGGGATTTTTCATGTGCAGGTGACACTGTTTAAAAAATAGATGTAGCTCTTTTCAAGATTGAAATAAAATGATGCGATACCACATCATATTATTTTCCACGAAAACACGAAACCCACGAAACAACGAATGACCAACGAATAAACGAATCGACGAATATTTACAATAAATCAAAGATAAATTCGATTATTCGATCATTCGGATCATTCGTTGTTTTAACTATATAATTCGAATCTTCGTGGTAAAAAAATTAAAGTGTGAGAACCCTACCACAAAACATTGTTGCATAAATTAAGGAGATATTTGGGATATCCTGAGTATTGATGAATATTATGGTGAATCCAGCATAAATGAATTGATCAAAGCAAAAGAGTTTAGAGAGAAAAAAACTTTAGCCGCTAAAGTAATTGAAAAAATTCAAGATATTGGAAAGAAGCATTGACGAATTTGTGGCTGTTGAAGATAAAAAATTAATATCATTGAGCCCTGAGCAAAAAGAGCAGATAAAAGCAAGATTGGGATCAATAGCTGAGAAATTGGATGAGGTCATGAAAAAACTATGATGAATCAGATTCGGCGAAATTACACCTGTCAAGTGCGCCAGCCGCCTGCTATGGATGAGTGCAGATGTAGATCCCGTCATCAATAATATCCGTGGCCTTCCGGTCACCCTCCCGCCCTCGCTTGTGCTGAGGCGGCACCTTGGTGGAGGAGGACGTGGGATGGGAGGGACTAAAATAGGATTGTATCAAATGATATTTTGTATATATACTTCGCTTAAGTCCACACCCGCCGCTCCCTCGCCAGCCCCCTACCTCGCATGGCTCGGTAGCCCGCTTGCTCGGGGCGGGTAGGCGCCTGCTCCTCTACAAAAAAAATCAATCATATTGTTGGCACTGGTAACAATAATATCTGTTGACATGTTGGATATATGTTAGTTGTTGCCCACAAGTTGAGCAAAGGTTTAGTAGAGGTTTTTGTATGGGTGGAGTTTGTTGTGATTGAATTTGTTGAACTGACACAGCAAGTTGCGGTTGTTGAGTTGGACTAGGTATCTGAATTTTTTGACCGTGATATAATTGTTGATATGGTATTATAGGTTGTGCTTGAAATTGTTGTTCAAATATTGAATCTGATGCTGCCACTGATTCAATTGCATCTTTCTTTTTTCGTTTAATTAATGAAAAGAATATTAACATAATTACTATAACGATTATAATTACTGCAATTCCTATAACTAACCAGGTTGAATCTTGAGTGTCTTTATCATCAGGTTCTTTGTTATCAGTAGGATCATCTTCCTTTTCCCATCTTGTAGGATCATTGGGGTAAATATCTGGGTTAATACCATTTAAGTTATCACCGTAATTATCCCCATCACTATCAAGCCATTGCGTTGGGTCATTGGGAAATGCATCAATATTATCTGGATATCCGTCATTGTCTAAATCAATCTTATCTTCACTATTATATAATTTTAAAATCTCTATTTCTATAGTCGTAGTACACCAAGCACCAGTGTTATCAGTTACATAAAGGGTTATTAAATGTAATCCTGCGTTAAGAGATAGATTTACTTCGGAGCCTTCACCAATTGATCCAGTAATATTTGAACTCCAATTATATGTAAGTTTATCTCCGTATGGGATATCGACATCTGTTGTATTTCCGATTGCTGGTTGGTATTGTCCTTCGTAATATTTCATTTCAGCAAAGTAAATCACAGCATTTGATGGAGCATCATTTAAAGGGGTGATTGTAATTGTTATGTTATCTGAAATCTCTAATTTCGAATCATTAGCATAGAAAGTTAAAACTTCAGTCCCACTCCAATCCATTTTTGGAATTAACAGCACAGTACCATTTGGAAGTATAACAACAGAAATGTTATTGTTGTCTTCAAAATAAAAAGTTAATGTTTCTCCATCTATATCGAAAAACCAATCAGTTAGATTAATACGATTATCAATATTATCTTCGAAGAATGTTAAAGCTAACGGAGTATTATTGATTTCTGGTGCATCATTTGTATTTAAGATAGTTAATGTAAAATTATGTTCATCAAAACCCCCATTTCCATCGGTGACATTAATGTTTACTAAATATGTTCCTACATTATCATTATCTGGGATACCAGTTACTAATCCTGAGCCCTTATTAATTTTCAACCAGGTTGCATTTGTATATAAAACCCAATTTATTTCACCTTGATCATCATCATCGCTATCATAATCAACTATATATTCAATATCCTCTTTTGCTTCTGTTATATCTTCTGTAATTATTTTTAGATTAGTATTAATAACTTCTAAAGTGAAATTTCGTTCATCAGATTTTCCTTTTGGATCTGAAACTCTAATATTTACCCAATAACTTCCTACATCGGCATTTGTTGGTTTCCCAAAAAGTGTATGGTTTGATTGGCCCCAATTTAGCCATTTTGCATTACTATTAAACGACCAAGTCATTTGATCATAATTAGGATCATTTGCGGTATAAATAACCTTATAAAGATTATCTTCGTGTATAGAGATAATATTTTGAGTTTGAATTGTGGGTGGTCTATTAAATTGTACTTTTGTATTTAGCCATGGGTTAAATGTTAAATCACCTGAAACATTATTACCCGAGCCACTTGGATTTTCTGTTTCATGATATGGTCCTGATGTTGTACCCCACCAATTGTTAATTGCATCTGTCCCACTGCTTAGATAATCAAAGAAGCCAAATAAAGTATTGTCATAGAGATTATTATTATTAACCAGATTATTTTTTGTTTTTATTGTATAAATCCCATGGTCATTTTGAAAAAATTCGCTGTTTTTTATTACGTTGTCATTACTATCTGCATAGAGGTGAACACCCCAATAATTCTTTTCAAAGAGAGAATTATCAATTGTATTATTATGACTCTTGAATATTCTTATCCCATACCAATTATTAATAAAACTTGAATCCTTAATTTTGATGTTATTTGAATAGAATAGTTCAACACCGCATGTTTCATTATAAAATTGTAAATTCATGATATTAATATTGCTGCAACTGGCTAGGATTACTAATTTAGCGTCTTTTGGAACAGTAAGATCATTTGTATTTTGATAATAGTATATTGGTTGGTTGTCAATTTTATTGTTTGTAATTGTATGAGTATTATAATACTCTGGACCGTTCTCTTCAGAAGAATCTATAGTGATAGAACTACCAATTAAATTGTTATCTTTAAAGGTTATATATAATCCATATAAACTGACTGGATTATTTCTTATATAATTATTTGTGATTGTTGTATATCCTCCACTGTAAAATAATCCTTTAAATTTATTTGAAATAATTCTATTTGATTCAATCTTACTCCAACCTAATCCATATGGAAAAATACCCTGTCCTAAATTTGAAATTACGTCGTTATTAATAACTTCAAAATAATTTGAAGACATAAATTGAAAACCATCCCATTTGTTTGAAAAGATTTTATTATTTAAAATATAAATATACGATGCCTCACAAGTATAAATTCCATGTCTATTATTATTTGAAATATTATTATTTGTAATATAACAATAGTTGACTTGACCCAAACTAATTCCGGCATCACTAATATCTGTACCACTACCCGTTATATAGAATCCACTTATATTCACTGAGCTTGCAGAGATTGTTACTACATCTCCATTATTGATCCCTTTGATCGTAGTATTCTGCCAACCGCTTCCCAGTAAATCAATACTCTTATCAATTTCAAGTCTTTCATTATAGGTTCCTGGTTTAACATTAATGGTATCACCAGGATTTGCATTATCTATTGCAGCCTGAATAGATGTGTAATCTCCACCACCTTGTTTATTGACAATTATAGTCGCCCCTTCAACCGATCCCTTCTCGGTGATCCCTCCAAAGATCATACAACCTATGAATGTTAAAGTTATCAATGATAAAAATATGTTTATTGATATCAATTTCTTTTTCAACTTCAGAATCTTACCACACACTCATGTTTTTATTTACTAGGTTTCCAAATAATATATCTTTGTAAATATTTAAAAATTTCTTTTAATATTTAATATTAATACCAAGACCATTACCTATATTTTGTAAATACCAAACTAACACTCATGATAAATAAAACACCCCTACACCCGCACCAACCCCCCCTCTCTTGTTCTGGAATCCCCGCCAGCCCCACTCCCATGCTTAGTTCCACCACCGAACCTCCCCGTTGACTTGGTCTTTAGCAAATGCTGAGCGGGTGATTCAGAACTTGGGCTAGAGTAGCTGAACTGGGTTCCTGAAATGAACCCCGCTCTGGTTTGGCGATGGGTTTAGGCGCCAGCTGGGGGCCTGGAATCTGAGATTTTGATGAATTGATAATTTATTCAGAAACATTATTATACTCAGTAATGAAATATTTATGTAATAGAAATGCATTTTTATTATAGGTGAAAAAATGACTACCTTCACAGCAATCCTTCATAAAGAAGAAGACATGTACATCGCTGAATGTCCTGAGGTTGGCACAGTTAGCCAAGGTTTGACTATTGAGGAGGCTTTAGAGAATTTAAAGGAAGCAACTGAACTTTATTTGGAAGAATTTCCGGTAGAAAACGAGAAAAAGACTCTAATGACTACCTTCGAGGTTGCTGTGAATGCCAAAGTTTAGAAAAATTTCCGGTGAAAAAGTAGTTAAAATTTTCTGCAACAAAATGGGATTTAACATTAGTGGAAGATCTGGGAGTCATGTCAGACTTTCAAAAATGACGCCCGATGGGAAAGTTGGAACTGTTGTGCCAATGCATAAAGAGTTGAAAATTGGGACCTTGAAAGGTGTTCTTAAATTGGCAAAAATTGATATTGATGAATTTTCTAAGTATCTATAAATTCTCAGGCACCCCCGCCAGCCCTGGTCTCTCTTGCGAAGCCCCCTCGCCAGCCATGACCTCTCTCGATGAGTTTCACCGAAACCCCCGGGCTCAGTAATAACTTCTGTTGGGATTTGGCCTTTGGGATTTTCTTGGTAGTATTTGGATCGATTCTTGATCTATTTTTCTTACTTCTAAACCACATTATATTATTTTCCACGAAAACACGAAACCCACGAAACAACGAATGACCGACGAATAAACGAATCGACGAATATTTACAATAAATCAAAGATAAATTCGATTATTCGATCATTCGGATCATTCGTTGTTTTAACTATATAATTCGTGTCTTCGTGGTAAAAAATTAGAGTGCGGGAATGCTACAACAAAGCATTGTTGCATGAATTAAGGAGATATTTGGGATATCCTGAGTATTGATGAATATTATAGAGAATCCAGCATAAATGAATTGATCGAAGCAAAAGAGTTTCGAGATAGAAAAACTTCGTCGGGCGAAGTTCGGAGAATTTACACCCAAGACAGGCCCAACTGCCCATGTCGCTCTTAATGGCCACCATAGGAACCCCCGGCCCCATTGTTTTCCCACCTCGCTTGGGATTTGATCGTTGGGATTTTCTTGGGATTTGGGATTTTATTGCTATTAGCTCCACCCATTCCGCCCAACTATGAAAAGTTATTTCAATATTAAAACTAATCACGATCTTGAGTACTTTCACAATAGTCCAGGGTTAACATACATAGTTAATTAACACAATATGTTATAACATTCTCGTTCAAGCAAAATTGAATTTAGATGATAAAATGACACGATTGTTGGATATGAAAAGTGCATTTCAGGAGTTAATGGATAGAGAAACGGGTGAAAAGACCAGGTATAAAAATTCGGGGTCCAAATTATCGGTGGAATTATCCAACACTAAAATGTTGAATGGTGAGTTGAAGTCCAGGTTCTCAAAACTCTCTGACGGATCGATCATAACACTATTCGATAAAACGCCATACCCGGAAAATGAAACCGATGTTGTGTGTCCTCACTTTGTAGAATTAAAATGGGCGAATGGCTGTAACTTCGATTGTTCCTGGTGTTATCTCAACGGAACATTGCGTTTCAGGCCAATGGGTAAGAAACCGTATCTGAAGGATCAGAACAAGATCGTTTCACATTTACAAAACTTCTTTAAACAAGTCGATACACCGACGATATTGAACTCCGGGGAACTATCGGATTCCCTGGCATTCGAAGGAAATGGCAATGGCAATGCTTTATCAAGATTTATCATTCCATTATTTAAAAAACAAAAAAAGCATAAATTATTGATATTAACCAAATCTGTTAATGTTAAGGGATTATTGGAATCAAGATCTCAAAACCAAGTTATCGTTAGCTTCAGCCTTAACTCATTCGAAGTTGCCAAAAGATGGGAGAATCTCGCGCCCACACCAAAACAACGGATCAAAGCGGCCAAGAGACTATCAAATGCAGGATACCAGGTCAGGGTTAGAATAGATCCGATAGTGCCTGTTGACAACTGGGAATCAGGATATAAAGAATTGATCGACCATCTTTTTGAAAACATTACTCCCGATAGGATCACGATCGGCTCGTTACGCGGGTTGCAAAGCACCATAAATAATTCATCCGATAAAACCTGGGTGGATTACCTGGATGATAGATCGAACTGGGGGAAGAAGATCAGTTTTGATAAACGATTTCAAATGTATAAAACGATCATATCATATCTTGAAGATAAATACAAATATTCGAATGTTGGATTATGCAAAGAAACTGTGGGGATGTGGGACAAGCTGGGGATGGACTATAGGGAGATTATGTGTAATTGTATTTGATAAGAATGGGGGGTGAATATAATGCCAAACATAAAAGAGACTTTATGGTCGTTGGAATCTCATGCTGAAATGAAACACACAGCATGGCTCTCAATAAAAACCCATCACGTGCTAGATTCCATGTCTAGTGCATAACCCCGGCCTCTATCCATCACGGTGATGAACTTTCACGGGGGAGGGGAATTTTCGGGCGGCGGTGCGTGGGGAGGGTTCATGGGGTGGTGATAAACCTAACCCATTCCGCCCCTCTCTGGCCCCCCAAATAGCCCACCAGCTCGGGGCGAGCACGCCAGCCTCTCTTCAAAAGAAAATCACGCATATTTTTGGCACTGGTAGCAATAATTTTTGTTGTTTTGGGGAATTAGAGTTAATGTTTGTCCGCATGTTGAACAAAGACTCTGCTGCACTGATGGAGAAGCTTCAGGTAAAATTTTTGGTTGTGATGACTCAGGTTGGCTTTGAATCGATGATGTTTGTGGTAGATTAGCCATAGTTTCAGGTATTTGTGATTGCACAGACGGTAGTTGTGGTATTTGTACAGGTTGTGAAATTTGTTGCGGGGGTACTTGAGCCTGTGCTAGTGTCTCTATTTGTGGTTTCGAACTTACTGCAATTGATGAGGTGGTAATTGGTTTTGGAGTGAATGTGGGTGTGGAGGGTTCTATCGTTGGTATAGTTAGTGGTTGGGTAACTATTTGCTGTGCCGGTAGTTGAGCATCAGTTGTTAACGATGTGCTAGATAATATAGTTTTAACATTAATAGCATCAATGGATGGCAAATCATGTTCTGGTTCATTTTTAAACTGTTTTTTTCGTTTGGCAATCGCTATACCAACAATTAAGATGATTATTAAGATAATTATGATAATCAAGATGACCCAATAAATCATTATTGACGACGGAGTTATTTCAGGTTCAGGCTTGGGTGTAGTGATATTTAATAGAATTTTTCCTGAGATCGTATCAGCAATGTTGCCTGCCTTGTCTTTAATCTTAAAATATATGGTCATCTCACCGTGGCTGGACGGAAGGTTATATATTTTTATTGTTGAATAATTTTCCCAGGAACTCCAAGAGCGGCTATCGTTGCTAAACGACATCTGGTCTACACCAGATAGGTCATCGATGGCATAAAGCGCAAGAGTAACTGAAGTTGCATTCGTTTCATAAGCACCTTGATTAATTATAACAGATAATGAATGCGGTGGTGCGGTATCCAAAATAATTGAATCATGAATAATAGCAGAATTATTTGCCTTATCTTTTACTTTAAATAATACTTTTTTATCACCATCATCTTCTATAAGCTCGAATGATTTTGTCAGGTCATATTCTTCCCAAACAGTCCATATATTCTCATTAGTACTATATGCTACATTCGAAACTCCAGATCCTGAGTCAAATGCATTTAGTGATAATATCACATTTGTAGAATTTGTAAATTTATCATTATTATTGATTAGGATTGAGGTTTCTGGTGATTTATTATCATACATAAAAGTTATTCCTAAACCTGGTATTTCTAAATTGCTTACATTATCAATTGCATGAGAACGAATATTATAATAAGTATCAGTAGTCAATTGTACAAAACTTGAATTATATGACCAAGAATTTGTCCCTAATACAGGTAACCAAAATTCAACTGCAGTCCAAGTTGAACCATCCCAATAATAATTATCACTTAATTGCTTTATACAAATTTCTACATCTTTTATTCCTGTACCATTCATTAAATCAGTTGCTAACCCCGAAATTGTATTCAAATTATTATAATATCCATTATTTATTGGTATAATTATTTCTGAGTTTGGCGGTATTATATCAATCGTAAATTTCCAAATATTACTCCAGGGACCATTTCCAATACCATCATTAGCACAAACTCGCCAGAAGTAATCTCCATCTGTTAATGGTGTAAATATACTCCAACTTAGGACTCCTATCTCTGTTTGTTGACTGGCTAGCAATGAGTTCCAATCTTTGTATTCATCAATTATTTGAATACAATAAGTTAATTGGTCACCATCTTTATCAATTCCACCATACCACTTAAATTCAGGGGTGGAATTATTTATTATAGAATTATTTATAGGATTTTTTAAATTTATTTTATTTGGTAATTGATTAAAGTTAAAAATAAAATATTCAAAATGAGAAGTGGACATATTTACCTCTCTCTCTAAATTTATCTTTTTTTCGTTCTCGTATTTGAGATAAATCGTTGTAATATTTTCAACTGCGCTAGTACTACCTTTAAAAATTCTATCAGTAACTAATATCCATTTAATTTGACCGTTTAAATTAGTTTTTTGTTTGTTTCCTTGAAAACCAGAAGTTGTATAGATCTCTCTACCATTATCTCTAACTTTAACATCCACATCCGATATTGGTTTATTATGTGAATCATTAATCTGAATATGAAGGTAATTTTTCACGATTAATTCCGATTTCAAATCTTCAAATATGGTTGTATTAAAAGTGGTATTAATCGCAACATTATTCTTAGAGTCACCATCAAAATAAAAATCAGAATTTAGATTAAGATCAGATCTCGAATTAAATAATATTGAACAATTATTGATTATATTATCTGATGAAGAATAAAAGTGAATCCCGTTAATATAATTATTAGAACATGTGGTATCAAAAATCATCGTATGAGATGTAAATCCCAATAATATACCAACAGAACCATTGCTTAGATTTTGTTCTGATATTGTAATATTCCTGCAATTGGCGAGAATCACTTCGCCAGCACCTGAAGGAATTATGCCATTTGTTTGGTTCTTCCAATAATAAACGGGCTTATCATTAACAGTATTTGTTGTATCTATTACATGAGTGTTCCAATGTTCTAATAAATCACCAAGAATTAGAATTCCACAAAAGGTCATTTTGTTGTTTTGTAGCATATTATTTATTGAGTATCTTATAAATATGCCATGATTATTATAGCATTTGTTACTTTGGATAAGGTTTGAATTGGATCTATATAAATTAATGCTTAAATTACCTCGGCAAGTGTTATTTATTATTGTATTTGAGTGAGAATAATGAAGAAGAATTCCATAACTATGGTTTAAAAAAATATTGTCTTTAATAACATTTGAATTTGAATCATCGGTTGTGATTTCGCATTTTATAAATGTATTATTAATAATAGAATTAAAATTCGAATCGCTTAATTTAATATTACTTCCATTTATACAATAATTGTCTACAATAATATTATTATTAGAGTTAAAAACAAAAATACCTCTTCCATCATCCCAAGAATCAATTAATCTTTCGATATTAATATTCTGAATTTTACAATATCTAACCCTATCTAAATATATTCCATAATATCCGAATAATGAACCTTGGTTTCCATTGTTAGTAATTTTTAATCCGGTTATATTTACATAGTCAGCTTTTATATGTAGGATATTCCCATTACCACCACCATTTATGATAGTATTTTTCGTTCCATTACCGATTATTCTAACAGTTTTAGTAACAATTATACTTTCTTGGTACGTTCCTTCCCATATCATAATTGAAAATCCTTGAAAAGCCTGATTTATTGCATCTTGAATTTTATTAAAAGGGTGGCCTAGAGAGCCATCTCCACCATTTGGAGCATCATCGTCTACATAGATTGTATTATTCACTTTTTCATCAATCCCTATATCAATTTCAGAAATACCATCAGAATCTCCATCATATGGTCTAATATCGCCATCTATATCAATTGTCGGAACATATTCAGAACAACCAGCATCTATAGCAGGAGAATCCCAACTAATGTGATAAGAATTATCAATAAATTTTGGATCTTTGTATAAATCGTTATTTCCAGATGGTGTACTAGCATAATTAACAGTATTATTCCAAAAAAGATTATTACTGATGAAAGTACCTGAAGTATCACAATGACTTAATGCAGTTTTACAATTCACAAAAATATTATTGACTATCCTTTGAATTCCTGTTGGTCCATATATACCATCATAACAATTATCATAGATATTGTTACTTATAGTATCATTTGAGGGTAACAAACCAAGTCCAGGTTTCCCTGCAACGGAATATGTCGCATAATCTATATTTTTAAATACATTATTACAAATTTTATAGGCTGAACCATTCCAATTATGGATTCCTGTCCAATTCTGATCTTGAAAAACATTTCGAGAAACACTTACATTTTTGCAATTTCCCTGATCGCCCTTGAAAATACCTATATCACCATTTTTTAAAATAAATCCTTCAATTATAGTGTCATTGGCAGGAATTATGATAACTCTCCCATATGGTCCACCAGTAATATTAGTTCCGTCTAGCACCGGTCTATTTGGAAATTGTCCAATAAGTTTAATACCGTCTTTCAAAGAAAGATTTTCTTGGTATACTTCACTATATACATAAACAGTATCACCGTAACTGGATGCATTTATAGCATCTTGAATCTTCGAATAGGTTTGTCCAGTCCCAACATATCGTGTTGTGGCAGCTTCAACACCACACTCATCAATCATTCCCTCAAAAACCATTAACCCAATAAAACCTGCTGTTATCAATGAGAATATAATGTAAATGGACATTACAATTTTTTTTACATGAGTTACAATTATTTTGCCACCCGCCCTTAATTTTTATTGCCAGGTTTTTATATTGTATACAAATGCATATATTTAACGATTTCTTGTATTTTTTCTGTTTCGCGCGCCAGCCCACCTCTCTTGTTGAGTTCCCCCGCCAGCCCAGATCCCATACGGTCTTTCGCTGGACTCCCTGTCCTCAGTGTAAACTCACTCTCGTTTTGGTTTTGGGATTTCACTCAGCAAGCCTCCCAACAACAATTCATCATATACTAGGTTCCATGTCGCCCCCATAGCCCTGGCCTCCCGCTATCTCAGTGATGGACTTTCGCGGGGAATTTTCGGGTGGTAGTGGTGGGGTGGGGTCATGGACCTGTACTTTTTATTTATATTGTCTACAATAATTACAATACCATCTACCATATTGTTCAACAAATACTAATGGTGTATTACAATAATGGCAAGGATAGAGTGGCCTATGCTGTATTTTTTCAACAACTTTATTTTTGTAAGGTTCTTGAAATTGTTTTTTTCCACCATCTTCAATGTCTAAATCTTTAATTATTTCTAACCTTTCTTCTTCGATTTCTAATTCTTCATCTTCCTCAAATTCAAACTCTTCTTCGAAATCCAATTCTTCATCTTCTTCAAATTCTTCCTCTGAATGTTTTGGCATCTCATTATTGTCTTTTTCAGGTTGTTCTAATATTTCATTTTCAATTTCTTCTTTAAGCTTGTTTTCTTCGATAATATCTTCATCTTCCTTGCAGTGTATTTGTTTTTCATTGTTTATTGGCTTTTGGATATAATCCGGAGGATTTTGTTGTTTTGATGGTGGAAATGGTGATTGATGACGAGCGTCGAAATGTTTCTTATGATGTGGTACTTTGAAATCATGACTGGGATCGTTAGAAATATGTCTTTCAGAGGTACCATGAGTTTGAGGTGGCCGTTTAAAAGATTGCTGTGATACCATTTGCCTTTTTTTCTTTTTAGATCTAAAAAATGATAATAGAATTAAAATAATTAAAATGATAACAACTGTTGCAATTATCAAATATAAACTTGTATTATCAATTGTAGCAGCAATATCACTTCTATCTCCAATTCCATCTCCATCGGTATCTTTCCATTCATCAGGATCCTTAGGGAAAACATCCTTATTATCCCCAACTCCGTCTCCATCAGTATCTATTGATTCCGTTTTATCGGTAGGAAATATATCACTATTATCCCCAACACCATCTTTATCAGTGTCTTGAGTTTCTGATTTATCATTCGGAAAGGCATCCTTGTTATCACCAATCCCATCTTCATCAGTATCTATTGTTTCTGTATTATCATTTGGAAATACATCGCTGTTGTCTCCAACTCCATCTTTATCAGTATCTATTGTTTCTGTTTTATCATTTGGAAATGCATCAGAATTATCACCTACACCATCTCCGTCTGAGTCTATCCATTCGGCAGGATCATCTGGAAATTCATCTTGTATATTGAAATATCCATCATTATCTGTATCACCATCGAAATTATAAATATAATATTTCAAATCAAGATTGGTTTTTGATAGTGTCATGAATACTAATGTTCCCGAATCCCATAGTGTTATTCTTACTGCTTCGAATTCTGGTTCTTTTCCCGTAAGATAATCTTTGGTCGCCCTCATAAATCCGATAATCAAACCTTTTTCTTTTATTTCCTGAGCATACCCCCAGATATATTTTCCTGTTTCCGTTAAATCAAAATATAGATCAAGAGAAATACTGATGGAAGAATTCATATTCGATTTGCTTACACTAAATAGATTATTAGTTGATTTAACGCCATCGATTGTAATTTCATTAATATCAGTTAATGAATAGAATTGAAAATAGGTTTCATTGTTATATATGGTTTCATTGGTATTGATCAAAAGCCCGAATTGATCTTCAATATTAACATCTACATTGACATTCATTTCTAAATAAACTTCTATAAAATATTGAACAATATCTATTGCTGTACCGAGGGCAGGCAGACCAGCATAAGTTGCCAAAGCTTCTATTAATTCCAATAGATCCACTTCTGCAACGGGTATTTGAACTAAAGCGATATCATCCGACCCATCACCCTCATAAAGGTTCTTTTCGTTATCCCAAGTATAAATATCAATATCGCTACCCATCCCTTTAACAGGAATGGATGCAAAAGGTTCTCCATCCTCATCAAGTTCTTCTATCAATTCTTGTGATTTACTCAAAATTAGAGGTACTGGAAAATATTCATTCCATAAGTTATCCTTTGAACCATCTTGATGGACATAATTTATTTCCATTCCGATCTCTGGTTTGAAAAAGATTTGATAATAGTCTTCTTTATTTTCCAATTGAAGTTTTAATTTTGTATTATCTCCGTTGTCATCCTGGGAAATTATTTTGTATGATAATTCTCCGGTGTGTACAGACCTGAGATTTAAAATCAATGATGCACTAAATTCAAGACTTTCTCCGTTTGGTAGTTTTACACGGATAGAATTTGATCTAATGTTTTGCATAAGATTTTCATAATCTGTTGAAAAATTCATATATTCAGAATTTTCGGTTAATATCGTTTTTGATGTGATGTCGGAAACATCTAATGGTAAAGCTGTAATGGTTCTTTTTTGAATATCAAATGCATCTTCATCATCTATAACTGTTAAACTCACATCATAATTACCAGGATTCAAATAATAATGAGATACATCCAATCCTTCGGCAGTTGATCCGTCACCAAAGTCCCATTTATAAGTCAATTCATCGCCATCTAAATCAAAAGAATCCCTTGCTGATAGTTTGAAATCCTGGAGTTGCTCTACATTATTAGAAGGTAATTGAAATGATGCTTTTGGTATTGTATTTATATGGTTAATTTCAAGCTGCCAGTATCTCACCTCCCACCAGCCAAAGAAAAATGTGTCAGTTACAATTGGATTTCCATCTTCGTTTTCTTCTCCAAATAATTCAATTTTATCGCCAGTATAAGCAACTGCAGCAATGTAATATGTCCCACTCGAGTGATAATTTCCATAAAGGTCAAAATAATTTGTGGTGGAATTTATTGTAATCCATTCATCATCTTTTTCACTGTAAAGATACCATTCATATTGTGTTTCATCATCAGTTATTTTCTCGGTTACGCTTATGGAAAATATAGTAGATGTTCCCTCATCCATATTTACTTTTGAATTAAAAATTATATCGTCATTATTATATGTAAAATCTATAGCTGGATTGCTTGAATCGATTGTTGTGCCTTTTTGAACTGATAGGCTGATATTAATGAACGCATCAATTTTATCACTGCCACTATCATCCATTCCATCGCTTTCTATATAATATATTGGATTGATATTTGGATAATACCAATCTTCATATGATGACCAATCTATTTCTTCTCCGTTGATATCTATCCAATCATCCTCATTAATCCAATCAGCGTCCATGACAGTCATTTCATATTTAATTTTTTGAATATTATCCGGGACGTCAACAGCAAACCAAACGTCATCGTCATCATGATAACCATTTGTATCACCAAAGAAACCTTTATCAAAAATTTCTCTTGTGTCTTCAAAACAAGCACGTGTCCAGTATTCGTCAAAATCTTCCAGATTATTATTATTCAAGTCCAGCCAAAAGGAAAATTTTGGATCTACATTAGTATAACTATCATCTAAACCACCTGAATCATATGAGTAAAAATAATCCACTGAAAGAACAATAATACCATTTCCATTATCTAGTATATCTACATCATCTGTCCAGCCATCACCATCTGTGTCAATGGATGCACGGGTTTGTTTTGTTGGCAATGGCTCATTGTTGACAGTTTCGGATAATACCGTTGTTTGAAATGTTAAAATAATTAACATTATTATATTAAATAGACTGAAAATATTTTTTATTTTCATATTTCAATTCCCCCTATGGCTCTTTTACTTTAATTTTGAAAACTAATTATATCTATATAAACCTCACCCAAAGATTACCATCAATTATACCAAATTCGCCGTTTTTAACCACCGCCTTCGCATCCTCGTGCTACCCCGATCCTAATCCTAGCAAATCATATCCCCTCCTCGCTTGTTCCAATGCGTTCTATTACCTTTTCTCAGTGAAGACGCACATTTTGCCGCAAAGATAAAAAACACCCTAAGCACGGCGTAACAAGCGTTTAGGAGTGCTTAAGCTGCGCCTCTTACATAAATAGATCGTACCTTCCCACTCACCCCATAGCCCTGGCCGAAAACCATTATAGTGATGGATTTTCGATGAGGGGATTTTCGGGTGGTGGGTGGGATGATTTCACCAACGGTTTACATTAATTAGTTTCCTTGAATTTCATTTAAGATTTTTGAAATATCTTTATAATCTTTACCCAGATAATGCTAATTCAAATGAATGTGCATCATTTTACTCCATTTAGATTTAATTATTATACTGTCTCTGTGTCATTTCCTATAAGGCAAATTGACCCGATCATATTATATATATTTTTAAGTACTTCAGGCTTGATCTTTATCCCAGGAATTAAATCTTTATTTATATTATTAATCAACTCATATTCGATAACTTGTTTCAATTTTTTAAAATTTGAAAATTCATTAACAGCATTTACCAGGACTTTTGATATAATCTGGCCCAGATAAGTTTTAAAATATTCTTCGCTACAGTTATTCCATGTTATATCTTTATCAAAGCCTAGGAATACCTTAGCGTAATTTTCTTCTACTGCTTTTTTTCCAAGTTTTCTCGCCGAACTACAAGAAAAACAGAATACCTTTATTCCTTTTAATATATCATGATTCCTTGGATATTGAATTAGTTTATTACCCCCAAAACCATCTATCGTATCTTCACTACCATGTGCAAAAAACATTATTGTAATGTCGTTCGATTCATTAATAAAATCTTTGCATTTCCTCTCAGTTTGAATGTTTCTACTTATTTCCAATAACTTTATGTCACGGTTTATTCTACATTTCTTATAAACATTTCTCCCTATCCTATAAGCAAACTTTATTCCACTATCGTTAACTACAACAATTGCCATGTCTACCATTTCAATCCCAGATAACAGTGAGTATTACTTTGGTTAACTCATTAATAAAATCCTGTCCTTGTTTTGTTTGAAGTCTTACTTCTTTAGCAATTTCAGAAAGTCTTTTTTCTTTGAAGTTATCACCCAAAAATGAGAGGGTTTCGTCATTTTTATCATAATAGGTAAGCCACCGATCTATAATAGAAATAATTTCATTTCCTCGGCCAATTTCTTCAAAGACTACATCTTCAATATTATCCCTTTCCTCAAATCTATAAATATTATATTTTATCAATTCGATGAGTTCATTTAGTTTAATATCATCCATATAACCAGTGTAGAAAATTACCTTACAATATTTATTTTTTTCTCGGATTTTTTTAATAATATCTATACCTGTCATGGACCTATCTTCAAGATTATAATCACATACAACCATATCTAATGGTTCATCCAGATTTTTTTCTATATCTTTTCCATTCGTACTTAGAATTACGTTTAATGATGAATCCTTTTCAATTAAATCCTCCTTACGATTTTCTAGATAAGTTTCATCATCTTCAATCCATAATATGGTATATTTAAGTTTCATTTAAATCCCCCTTAATAACAATTTCAAACTTTGCTCCTTTTTGTCCGATTCCTTTACCTACATACTTAATAGTGCTATTCATTTTTTCTATGATTTCCTTAACATGATATAGTCCTATTCCTGACCCTCCAGTAGTAGAAAATCCTAAATCAAAAATGTATCCCGCAATATCTTCGTCAATACTTTTGCCATCATCTTTGATTTCTAATATTAATTTGGTATCTTCAGTCCAGATTATGAATTTTATAGTTTCAGCACCTTTCTTGTAAGAATTATCAACGAAATTTTCTACTAGTATGCTGATGTCCACCGGACTAAAAGTTGTTTCAAAAGACGAAGATTCTAACTCATATTGAATGTTTATCCTTCTCGAAGAAGAAAGGCTGTCAAAGTATTCTTGAATGTATTTTATTATGTTACCCTTAATCGTTTTTGTTCTCATGTTGAAATCGGCAGCTTTACTTAGTCTAGCTACGGTATTAATCCGTTTTGCATCTTCTTGGATGTTTTTTAACGATCTCATAAGATTTTTACTAGGTTTGAACATCCGATTTTTAGATATTTTCTCAGGTAACTCCATGATATATTTGATAACTCTTTTATTTGCGTCTTGAATATTTTTTGAATATAAATTCATAGTGTGAACACAATTTTTATAAGCTTGTTTAGATTGGGAAGAAGCTAACAAGAATTCGTTTTTTACTTTCTCTGCCTTTATTGTCTCATCTTTTTTCTTTGAGAGTTCCTTCATAGTCTCTATATTTTCAAGAATATATTCTCTTATCTCTTTGTCTTCAATATTCTTAGCATATTCTTTAATATTCAAAAAAACCTCTTTTTCAAGAATTTCATCTCCTTTTTTTAGCTTTTTCATTTTATTCCAGTATGTTTCAAGATTGAGGAATTGCTCGAATACAAAATTCTTAATTAATTTGAATTCATCTGAATCTTCGTCTAAACCCTGTCTACTTGATACATCATCATTTAGTTTACTATCTTGTGTTACAGCAATATCAAGATAACCAACAATATCCCTATTCCCTAATCGATCTCCTGTATGCTGACTTTTTCGAACATCAATTGCTAACCAATCATTTGCACGTTCACCATAAGGTCTTATTCTAAATCCATTCCTATAAAGAAAAATACTGCCATAATCTTTAAAGGTTATACCCATTTTTTTACTAAATCGTGCTTTCGCATGTATGGGTAAATAATATATTATTAGATTTATATTTGGAATAAGAGAATACCGTGGATTACTATATTTATTATGTGAAACTAATTCCTGATTGTCTATAATAATTTGCTCAACACCCCCATTTTTTTTCACAGATGATTTTACAATATAACTTTCCATTTCCTCGAAAAGTTCATTTTTTATTCGAAGCTCTTTTGTATATATATCTGGGGCAAATATGAATATTGAAAAATTTTCAAAATCGTTTCTCAAAGGGTTTATGAATCGGGACAAATTATCATTTAAAATTTTAATTTTATCTTTATCCCATTTACTCCGTAGATTTTGAATAAAAAGAGTTGTTCCACTATTGTTTTTCTTATGAATTTTGACATTATATTCAAACTCATCTGAAGGGTAATATTTAATTGGGATATTTGAAAACATGATTTTCTCATCAGAGTCAAAATCAAGCCAATTAAAATCAGCTGTATGCACGTTTTTGTCTTTTTCAGTCTTTGTTTGCATAATCAACTTTTCACCAAGCCTATCACATGAAAACCTCCCAATTCCCTTCGAACCTGCCATTGTTCTATTTCCAACGGATTTAATAATGTGTTTTTCGGAATGACCAACGCACATCCATTTTTTTTCTATGTCATCTAAAGACATACCACAACCATCATCTTCAATGAGTAGAGATGGAGTAGAAGAAAAAATATCTAAAAAAGATAGGGAAACTTTATTTGCACCGGCATCAAACGAATTTTTTACTAGTTCGAACACTGCTGTGATATCATCCGTAATCAAGTCTTTCCCTACAATACTTTTAATACCTGCATCAACTGAGAAGAATAATTCTAAAAAAACCTTTATTTTTTCACCGGTATCTTTAAGTTTATATCTCTTAAGAGAATCTTCTATTACCCAGTACTTTTCATCTATTTTGGTTATTTTCGCTTTGTTGGATAACTGCTGATCATTATTTTTAAAAGCCTTTTCAAAATCCTTACCAATTATTCCTTCTTCAAGGTGTTGTTTAAATCCTCGCTCTAAACTGAAAATATAACCATTTTTATCTTCTGCCATAACATTACCCCAATTCTTTACCTTGAATCTAGCAATTCAACGGTTACACTACCAATTAATTCGGCCATTAATGGTGGGACCGCATTTGCAACCTGTGTATAGCGTGGACATTGATAAGAACGTTGTTTACCACCAGTAGTATATTGGCCCTTAAATTCAAACTGATCTGGGAAAGATTGTAACCGCGCAATTTCCCTTATTGTTAATATCCTTGGTTGGCTATAATGTAATATATCATCAGGAAGAGATGTTACTGTCATCGACGGCTGATTAGGTGCTAGTACGCTCATATTTCTTTTAAGTAGACCTAATCTTTTTTTGTCTATAGACGATATTGTTCTCCCTTTCTTACATTTTTTTAAAATAATGCAAAAACGCTCTAATATCTTAGAAGAATGGTTTGGAAATCTATGACTATCGGGGTTATTATTGTTATATTTTAAACGCATGAATTGTTGGTAGTTTGACGTGGGGTCGGAATATTTTCCAAACTTAAATCCTTTTTCAATATAAGTGTTTTTATTTAATTTACGGAGATCATGAATAGCATCTTTTGCAGATATTGGGATTTTTTCTATTCCTATCTTTTCCAACAAAGAATCTTTCCTCTCTCTAAGTAAATCAAAAGGATTTTTCAAATCGTTATTAAAACTTTTTTTATGTAACGCCCATAAAAAAAACCGTTTCCTTTGCTGTGGAACTCCAAAATGTGAGGTGTATAATATATCCATATAAGTCTTATACCCATTATTTTCTAGTTTTCTTTCTATCAATTCAGATATTGGTAAATCACTCCTGTTGAATTTTGTTGTAATGCCCTCAACATTTTCAAATATCAATATCCTAGGTTCAATCTTAAAAACTAGAGACAATAGTTTCTGGTAAAGATTGTTCCTCTCATCATTAAAATTACGTTTTCCCCTATAAGAAAATCCCTGGCAAGGTGGACACCCAACAATTACATCAACCTTTTTATTTAACATTTGAATTTCTTGAGGATAATCTTTTTCGAATGAACGGATATCCAATGCAGTCTTCGGTAACCAATCAGGCCAATTAAAAACCCGGTTTTCCAAGAAATTGTGTGAGAGTGTTTGGAATGCCCACTCATCTTTTTCAATTGCGAAAATGCCCTCTATTCCTGCATTTGTGAAGCCAAGGGACATACCCCCACAGCCTGAAAATATATCAATGAAGTTATATGTCATTACTCTCTCTAAGGCAAATGGGTTAGAACATATAAATAACCTTTTGCAGCGATGATTCCAATTCGAAAGAAAAATGGATTCCTATGTTAATGTCGCTACTCTAACTATCAATAATAACGTCACCGATAACGAATGGCGGACATACGAAATTCCCGTAAGCAATCAATAATTTATTGAAGGGAATTTGGTTCAAAACACCTAAGTGTGCGGAGTGTATGGCCGTCTGTTTCCTGAAGTTCTAGCTAATTGTTAATAGTCATTTTACTCACACATGTGAATAACTTACAACGCTTATCTGAAGATCGTGAAACGAAGTGAGACAAATCTGGGTTGAAGTAATTGTAATGAAGGTTGCCTAATATCCGTTTGTTATATGATATGTCACATCCTTTCACCAAATGACTACGCAAGCAAGGTATTCACTAAGTACCATTCGAATAAAAAGATTTGTATTCGTTAAAGTTAATGAATACCGATATCTTCCTGGTTGAACAACTAACCAATCGGATTTTTGAATGGAGGCACCATAATCTTTAAAAATCCTTTGAAAGGCCCTACTTCCTACTTCAGGAAAGATACTTGATTCAGATGGAGTCTTAAAAAAAGCGGTAATCTCTCTATTTGACATTTGTGAAATTGGTTTAAACCAAATAGAAAAAGGTTTTTCAAAATGAGGTTCACTGTTTTCGAACGCCGCATGACCTTTTCCGAGTTTTATTATAACATTTTGTAAACGTTCGTATTCAACCTCAAAGAAAATCCCCTCATTATTTTCTTGGTATGCTTTGTTTATTCGCTCAACAAGAGTAGATTTCTGTGATAGAATCCGTTTGATTTTTTGTCGTTTAATCTCTTTTATATTTGTTGATCCCACGAGTATACACTCTATCAAACAAGCAATATACTCTTCATCTAGTGAGAAGCCTTGATTGCATTCCGAACAAGCACAAATCACGGGGAGATTTTCTGGATAAGGCTCATCAATAAATATTTTTGAAGGAACATGATCACGAGTATTTGGTTGGTTTCCACAATAAACACAAAAAGAATCCAGACGAGAATCACTGAATTTTTTTATCTGTTTCATATTATCTCTCCATGAAGCTATATTATAGATAATCCTGAATAGGCGAAATAATAGTTCACTTAATCTGTCTATCAGGAGTTATTGCGATTTTTATTATCCATTAAATTATATGCTCTCTCGTTTCCCATTGAGTCCAGAGGTTAAATGAATATACAATATTAATATCTATTGATTTTTATTCTTAAACACCCACGGTTTCTACTTCATTCCTACAGCGAAGTATGAACTACCCGCCAAGAATCATTTTACTCACCCTTAAAGCTATTGATGACTGATAACATGATGAAATCATCAAAAACATTAAGGCTCACAAAACAAACCTTGGTTTTGTAGCCTATATCAAAACAACCGAGGAACTCAATGGATACCTTCTGAAAATTGATTTATTTAATTTTTCGTTCTTTTTTTTGTTGTAGCCTACTTAAACTTCGGAAACAATGCATTTTCCTTTGAAAATAGATATCCAGAAAAAATAACCAGTTTATATCTATTTTCTAATTCAATAATTCCAACCTTGTTTTAATATCAATTTGAATTAGAAAAGAAATTATTTTCTATTTCTAACAATTTTTGTAAGGCTGAACTTCCAATTGGTTGTTTATTTTTAATTATTTTTGATGCAAGATGATAAGTATTTAATTGTATTTGCTTTTCAAATTTTTTTATTTTTTCTATTGTTTTTTCAAACTTAGTTTTAGATATATTTGAAGATGATATTGATAACCATAATATAACCAACTCATATTTATTATAAAATTCTTTAAGAGTTTTCTCTAATTGAGGATAATCATTTTCCCAATTAAAAATTAGAGATTTTAAAATTCCTTCTTCAGTAAATTTATAATCACTTAAAATTAATATTACCTTATCTATTAGATCTGGGGAATAATATTTAATAGCAGCACAAGTAAACCATAATTCTCTTTGAATGAAATTATTTAATTCTTCCCAGCCAATATTCATCAATTTATTGTTTATATCATTTAATAACTTTATACATTTAATTGTTTGTTTTAATTGTAAATTTTTTGAGGTATAAAAACCAATATATCTAAATTGTTTGATATACCATACGATATTACTATTTTTTATTTTAATATTTTCTTCCATTATATATTTTAAATCTGTTATTATCAAATTAATTGTATCTAAATAACCTTTTTCTGAAGCTTTTATTGATATGATTCGTATAATTCTACAGTAATTAATACTTAATTCAGTATGCTTATACATTATAGATCTATTATCCTTTGTATATTGGATAATTATTTGATTTAAGTCTTTTAATGTTTTTATTATGAAATCTTCAAATCCTAATGATATTGAACGATAAATGAGAAATCCGAGTTTGATTATACAAGAATGAATTAAAGTTGAATATCTATTATTATATGATTTTTTAATATATTTTATTAGAACTTCAAATATATTTTTTCTTACCAGATAAGAATTAAAACATTCATATGCACAATCTGAAATTGTTGAAAGGATATTCCAGATTGTATTGTCTAATTTAATATAACTATCAATATCATTTTCTAATCCTTCTGGTAAAGATTTTATTATATCCATTGCATACGCTTCTTCGATATCGTCTACTAATAATTCAATTTCTTTTCCATACTTTGTTCCTGTTTCAATTTTTTTCTTATATTTATTACATTCAATTTTAATTGCTAATTCTAACAAAATTTCTATTCCATCTCTAAAAGCAATATAATTTTTTTCATTACAATAAATTATAATTCGTTCACCTATCTCGAAAATATTTTTTGATTTTAAAAAATATTTAAAAAGCGGGGTATTTTTTTTTTCTTTTTGTAATTCCGATAAATGTTTTTTAATATCTCTCTTAATTATTCTACTCTTAGTTTTTCTTTCAAAACTTAATTCTAAATTATCAGATATAATATTATTTAATTTTTCTAATCTTATTTCAAGATCTGATAATGTTAAGAGTTCAATTCCTTTCCCTTTTGCATTTGAATATGCTGGTTGGGTATATCCTAAAGTGGAAACAATAATGCCTTTATTAATTTCTCTAAATTTAATTAATTCATCAAAAACTAAAGCACATTTTGAGGTAATATCTTTACCAATTTTTTTATTGTAATCTTTACATTCTACGGCATACTTTGTTATGATGCCATCAATGTTTGGGAGTTCTACATAAATATCAATTTCATGCCCACTAATTGGGTAATTTTGTTTTACTATAGCTCCAAATCTTCGATAAATATTTGCAACTTTTTCTTCCAATTCCGTTCCCTTTTTATTTTTATCTACCATAACAAATACTCACCACAACTAAATAGAAATAATTTCTTTGAAATAAATAATATAGGTTCTTCTCCCAATTTTCGTAAATAATGAATACCGTTTTGATATTCATGGATTTGAAGAACACCATGAAACAAAAACAGCATCAATAGGGTAAGATTTTTAGAGCTATATATAACTTCTTAGGTTTTGCATAGTTAATACTATATCAATGTTTTAATACCTTAAGACTAACTTAGATCCTATCAATCTCATTTCCCTCCCATTCGATGTTATTACACCTCACTTAACCACCCTGTTTTACGCATTTATTCGATTCAAACTCTCGTCACCCCACATTTCCCACTTCGTTCCTCTTTATCTTTCCCATGGCCTACACCCCAAGAGCCATTTTCCGCATGCCTTACCAACCCAATTACCCATCCCCTCGGGCAATCCAAACTCACAATATCCTTATTTCCAACCTGGCCCCTTCCCATCTCCGAGACATATCTCTCGATGGTGGCATGCCAACTTCGTGATATCGATTTTCGAATTAGAAAGAATATGGAATAACTGTGTAGAAAATTTTGAAACCAATAACCAGGCCCATGGCAATTACCATTCCCAAACGGATGTTGGGGTGTATTGTATTTTCTCAAACTCCCATGGCGCCCGTCTCGTTCCTCTCTCTTTCCCTGGCCTACTCACCAACCCCCATTTAGCACACCAAACTCACTTCGTGGGGAATTCTAACCCCCAAGCACCAAACTGTGGAAAAGTCGAAGAGTTTTCCAGAGCGAAATAATTTTCTTCGAAAATAATCATGAGCTAAAAATTCTATTATAAGGAATATTATAAAAGATAGAATTTTTACCCCGAGTTAATTTGCCTTGGCAAATTAGCCTAGTTCCAAGTCCGAAACATCCTCTCTGTTTTGGCGCAGCCAAAACCGCACAAAAAATAAAGAGTAGATTGTTAAGGGCTACCGAAGGTGCCCTCTATTTACCCCAGGGCTTTTTGTTTGCCCAGGGTAAGTTTACAAAAAGGGCTGAAGGGGATTCTTCTCCTTAATTCTTGTTTATTAACTCTATATAAAAACCCTACCCTAATATAGATGATTGTACCAATATTTTAATATATTATAAAATAAATTATAAATGAAAATAAGGAACGGGTGGTAAATGGAGCTCTTTAAAATTAAAAGGCAGATTATATCCATTTATATTATATCCATTCTAATCACATTAGGTTTTACTTTTTTTCTAAATTTTACTGAAAAAATGGATGAGGGTGGCGTAGAAGCTGCAACTATCATTGTTGATAAAAATGGTCATGGCAATTATGCTTCAATTCAAGCGGCAATTAATAACTCAAAAAATGGAGACACAATTTATGTCTGGGCTGGAACGTATTATGAACATGTGATTGTTAATAAATCAGTAAACATAATTGGAAATGGAACTAGTAATACAGTACTTGATGGAAAGGGAAAAGATGACGTTATATTTATAACTGCTAACGGGGTTAATATTAGTGGTTTTACTATCATTAATGAAGGTGATATCGGGGTTCCACCAGATTATGGTAATGGTATAAAACTTTATCATGTAAAATATTGCAATATTTCTAATATTAAATGCTTAGACAATATAGCGGGAATATATCTTTATTGCTCGAGTAATAATTTTATCTTTAACAATAATTGTTCTTATAATAATGATTGGGGAATTAAATTAGTGTATTCAGCTAATAATATAATCATAAATAATAATTGTTCTAATGTAGGTGGTTATAGTAATTGTGGGAATGGCATTGGTATTTTCGGTTTTCAAACATCTTACAATAATTCTAACAATAATACACTTATTAATAATATTTGCAATTGGAACGATGGTGGTGGCATTCATTTTGAAGAATCATCTTACAATAAGGTTATTAATAATACATGTATAAATAGTCCGTTTGATGATGGGATGTCATTCTTCCATTCATCCAATAATATTATTATAAACAACAATTGTTCAAATAATTATGAAAATGGCATCGAATTTTGGGGATTTGGTGGTCGCAATACGGTTATTAAAAATACTTGCAACCAAAATGGGTTTTCTGGTTTTTTATTAAATTTTCTCAATAATAATAAGTTCATTAATAACACAGGTATAAATAACAGCAAGTATGGTTTTTATCTTGCCGAAAGTTCAATAGACAATAAATTTATTAATTGTACAACTAATTTTAATTCAAAATTTGATTTATATTTTGATCCCGAAAATTGTAAAAATAATATTGGAATCAATACAACATTTAATACAATTGGCTTTCGTGAAGAGTATGGCCCCTCAGAATTAATTGTAAAGAATTTTCTTCATATTCAAGTTAATGATTCAGATAATATCCCACTTAAAGGGGCCGATATAATGGTTTTTGATAAAAATATAATTGTTTATGCAACCCCTGGGTTTGGTGGAAATGATCCGAAAACAAATTCACTTGGTCAAATTAAATGGATATTAGTTACAGATCGAGTTTATTATGGGAATGCCACTCCCAATGAAAATATTACTACTGTAATTGTGAAAGATAGGGATATTGTATTTTGGAACAATCCCAGAAATGTGAATATGTCATCTTCCCATTTCGAATATTTTAATCCTAATTTTATCCCAGGTATGGTATTACTTGAAAGTCCCTTTAATAATTCATTTATAAATAATTCAACTCCGGAATTAAAATGGAATGCTGGAATTGATAAAGACAACGATCGTTTATCATATTATGTTCAAATTGATGATCGCCAGGGTGATTGGAAATCATTAATTATTCAAAATCATACAGGGATAGATAGAACAAATTGTAATATCACGGAACATTTAATAGATGGAACTTATAAATGGCGAGTATGCCCATATGATGGCTACCAAAATGGTTCGTGGAGTGATATTTGGAGATTTACAATTGACACAAAGGCACCAAATTCAACAATTAACTATCCAATAAACAATGAATTCTACAATGATTTGCATGTGCTATCTGGCTCGGCTGTTGATAATATTAATGGTTCTGATGTGAATAAAGTGGAAATTTCTATCAAAAGACTTGATGATTACAAGTATTGGGACGGTATGAAATGGAGTTCGCAAGATACATGGTTATTAACCACAGGATCAAAAGAATGGCAATATAATTCGAACTCTGTTGATTGGATATCAAATAAACGATATTTTGTTCAATCTCGTGCAATAGATAAGGTTAATAACACTGAAATCCCAAGCTCTGGTGTATTATTTAAAATTGATAATGAAAGACCGATTTCAAAAATCAATTATCCAATTAATAATGCATATCTAAGAGAATTAAAAACAATCTCAGGAAATTCTATAGATATTGGTGGCTCAGGAATTGCCGTTGTAAAAATAAGTATTCAACAATTAAACGATTTTAGATATTGGAATGGATCTGAATGGATACCCAAAAAAACATGGTTATTAACAAATGGTACATTGAATTGGTCATATAATGCTGGTTCTATAATTTGGAGTTCTGGCATTCAATATAAAATCCAATCCCAAGCAACAGATAATGTAGATAATGTTGAAATTCCAAAAAATAAGGTCGTATTTTATATTGATACAGAAAAACCACTTTCAATAATATATTTTCCACTTAACGATACATATTTGAATGATTTATCTGAAATCGTAGGAGTCGCAATAGATTTTGGTGGTTCTGGAATAAGAAATACAGAAATCTGCATTGAACAAAAAGATCATAATCTATTCTGGGATAAAAATAAATGGGATATTAATAAAACCTGGTTAAATGTTAATGGAGACACCAAATGGTATTATAATACAAACAATATGAATTGGTTAACAGATACATATTACACAATTCGTATTCGATCAACCGATAATGTTGGAAATACAGAAATTCCAGGTTCTATGATCAACTTTATGTATGATAACAAACAACCAGAAATACAAATTTCAATTAATAATGATATTGAATTTACCAACTTATCTACTGTGTTATTATACCTTCAGGCCAAGGATTCCGGATCTGGAATATCAGAGGTAGCGTATAGTAACGATAGTATTAAAGGGTCAAATTGGGAAATATATTGCGGATTGAAACCGTTTAATATACTAGAAAGTGATGGAGAAAAAATCATTTATTATAAAGTTAAGGATAGAGCAAATAACACCGCAATTGCAAAAGATATTATTATTCTGGATACCACACCCCCATACTCATTATCTATCAATATTGATAACGATATTCTTGAAAAAAATTCGTCTTCAATAATTCTAAATCTCAATGCACTTGATACACTTTCAGGAGTTTCTCACATGTCATTCAGCATTGATGGTAAAAACTGGAGTGTATGGGAAACTTTTTCAAAAACAAAAGTGTTTAATTTACATTCTCAAAATGAAATAAATGTAATATATTTTAGAGTTGCTGATAGGGCGGGTAATGTTGCCAATCCTGTATTTACGCGTCTAATTTTAAATACAACATCTCCCGATGATAGTAACCCAATAGTAGATAGAGCGAGTAATTTCTTTTGGATTTTTAATTATTTCTATCTTATTCTTATAATTATCTTTATTATTATTTCCATCCTTATTCTGAATTTTTTTATTAGACGAAGGCAGCACCCTATCCAGAAAGAAAATCAACCTGAAAAGAACATTATTAAACCAATACAAAATACAAAAATTATTAGTCAAAATATTCAAATTGCACCTTCTTATCAACAAACATATATTCCACCAAAATCTAAGGTTTTAAATACGGATCTAATAAAACCTAAAGCCCCAATGGCTATTCCAGTTCAAAAATCAAAAAATGAAACTATAATAAAGCAAGTACATGAACAGAACCAAATTCCATTAACTCTCAATCGACCACTATTACCACCCACCAAATCAAATATATCTCAATGAGTATTCAATTTCTTGATCATAATGGGGTTAAATTATTAAATGTTTAAATTTTTTTTGTCATTTTTTTCAAACTCCCACCACAACCGCCAGCGGCGGAAATAACAAGCACCAAGCATCAAAAAACAAACAAATTTTAAATTCCAATGATCCAAACATATTTCAAAATCGTTATTATACTTTTAGCGCATGGCTTTCTCAGAGGTATTATACGCACAGGACTCCCAAATCCCAACTCATCTCCACCCCTGGATAGATTGATATTGTGATGGTAAATTATTTGTTATTTTTTTCTTTTTTTACGTCCAATCAAATAAATGATTAATATAATAAATAATACCAAACCAGCAATAACTCCTAATATCCATGGGTTTGATAAAAAACCATCATCTTTAAGTTTAACTTCCAAGATTAGTTCTTGTGATGGGTTTAAACCACGATTTTCAAAACACAGAGCCGATGTTACATTTATCTTAATATTATAAGTGCCCCCCCTGTCAATACCAGATGGTGTATCAACGTATATTTCAACAGATACATTTTGTTTTTCGTTAATTCCTACAATCCATTCTTCATCTTTAATTTCTTCAAACCATTCTTCACTTTTTTCCAGGTTAATCTTTACTTTGAACCCATTATCAGATAATTTATTTTTATTATCAACCTTGATTGTAAAATAATCTCGACCATTACCTTTGTTTGTAATAATTAAATTAAACTTAACTTCTTTCCCAGGTTCGGTTTTAATTACTGGCTTATCAATATCTACCGAAAAATCATAAAACTGTTCCATATGAATTAAACCCTGAAGTCCACCATATTTTGGGTTTATTTCGAATGATAAATTCTCTGGAGAAGTTGTCAAGTTACAAAATACTTTTATTACCCCACCTGTATTCCGACTTTCACCAAGTGGTGCTGTTACATTAACAATGAACGGTTTTTTACAACTATTGGAGAATTCTATGGTTGTAGGTTTAATTGTTGCTGTCCCCCATGGATCATCAACTGTTAAGTAAACAACAACGCTTTTTGCATTATTTAGAGTTACATTAACGTTACCATTAAATTCAACGATCCCGGAGTCACCTGGACCAACAGGGGCTTTTTTAAAAGATTCTAATAAAGAAAGAGTTACTACAACATCTGGTTTTGGATTTTTAGGTAGAAAATTATTCTGTGCTAATGTCGATTCTTCAGAGATAAATATAATGCTGAAAATTATCATTAGAAATATCAATATTAATCCGATTCTACTTCCCCTTTCCATTCAATACACCATTTATCAAGTAATGGCTTCTATTTATTTAAAATTTTTATTCTCAAACTCCCGCCATCCCGCCCTCCCCCCTTCGTTCCTCCAATATGGTATGGCCTACTCCCCAAGAGCCATTTTCCGCTTGCCTTACCAATCCACTTACCCATCCCCTCGGGCAATCCAAACTCACAATATCCTTATTTCCAACCGCCGAGTAGCGCAGGGGAATTTCACCCCCACGCCCTCACAGAACCGGACGTGAACCTCTCGATTCATCCGGCTCCTTATTACAGAAGTTTCATCGCTACTACGAGTTGTTCCACCCCTGTGCCCTGCATCGGTATTCTCGGGAGCGGGATCTAATTTATTATTACTGGATTAGGATCGGGTTCTGATTGATTATTATAGAAATAGGATCGGGATTAATAATAAAGTATA
>JAEHCK010000166.1 GCA_020696345.1 Thermoplasmata archaeon
AATGATTGGAGAATGGCAGCTTGGCAGCTTGAAAACGCTTCAGATTACGGTGGTCCGGGTAATACTCTGGTCCCCGGCGGAAATCATAATTCAAAAACAATGGATTTAGATTATATGGCACCTTGGGTACCATATCCGAAAATGCCAGTACAAAGAGGAGATTTAGCGTGAGTAAAATATATGAGGCATTTAATCAATTTAATACACTGAAAAAGAGTCAGGGCTATTTGAAACCATATGAAAACCATTTTGAGAAATATAGAGAACAAATAAAAAATTTTTGTGAACTGGGTGTCAGTCAAGGCGCGTCTTTAATTGCTTGGAAAAAATATTTTTTAAATGCTCATATTGTGGGTATTGATATCGATGCTGCGACTTGCCGGCCTGAACTTGTCGATGGCCGCGGTTTTCCAAACTTTTCACGGAAATATTTAGGAGATAAAAGTAAAGATATATCTATTGAAATCGGAAATGCCATGGATAAAGACTTTTTAAAGTCAGTGGCCGAAAAGCACGGTGATTTTGATATTATATTGGATGATTGCTCGCATTTAGGGATTCAAATGCAAACAAGTTTTGAAGTATTATGGAAACATGTAAAAATTATGTATGTAGTTGAAGATTTACAGACACAATTAAATCCTAATTATATTCAAGATGGAAATTTTATAGATTACCTACAAACACTTGTAAATGAAAAAATTTCTAATATAAAGGACCGATCTGTGTTTACAAGTAGTAAAAAAACAATATCACAAATTAGTATTGAAAATTACATAGCTTTTATATATAAGGAGAATTAATGCGGAAAAAGAAAATACTGTTGGTTTCAGATGTGGAAAATTGGGGCGGCGCTGAACGGGCTAAATATATTAAAAAACATTTATCAGATACTTATGATTTTGATTTTATGGCAAATGAAAAATTCAGTGAATGGGAGGAGTTTTCAGACATAAATTTTATACATGTTGGTGCAATTCAAGGCTTAATTAATAAGTTCCAGCCGGCGTTTACAAAACAATGGATGCCGATTAATGAAATGGTAAAGTTCAAACAAGAAAAACTTAAATATAAACGTGATTATGACCTTTATTATTTGATGTTTCATACAATGTTATGTAGTCAACAGGTAAAACGTATTGCTTATGGTGGTGGTAAAATATTTTCAGCAATTACTGGTTTTCCTGTTATAAAAGATGTATTTGCAAATGAAAGACAGGATCAAGGCATGGGTGCGTCTTTTATGCGATTGGCTAAAATGTCAGAAGGTTTTGCTGTTAATAATATGAAAGCGTATAACGAACTTAAAGAAATCTATTCAAAAAATGAAGTTGACCTGCCATTTTGGTATACACCAAGAGGTGTCGATCCGAACGTTTTTTATCCGGAAAATTATAGATTGTGGAAAAAGAATGATAATATAAATCCATCATTTCCGCCGCCGGATGAAGACTATTTTCATTGTGTGTTTGTAGGAAAATCTCGATCAGGTAAAGGATTAGAGAATATTATTAAACCAGCTTGTGGTGAATCAGGTACAAAATTATTAATAAATGAACGAAATTATACTGATGCTTTATCTAAAGATAAAATGCGGACTTTATATAATAAAGCTCATGTTTATTGTGTTGCGAGTGGAACCGATGGAACGCCGAATCCTGCTCTTGAAGCTGCTGCTTGTGGCCGTCCGATAATTGCTAATGCTATTGGAAACATGCCGGAGTTTATTGTTGATGGTTATAATGGATTTTTAGTTGAAAAAAATCCAGGAGCCTATAAAGAAAAATTATTATTTTTAAAAAATAATCCTGAGAAGGCCAGAGAAATGGGCCAAAATGCAAGACAAACAGTTTTGGAATCATGGACATGGGAAAAGAATTTAGAATATGAGCGCATTGCTTTAAAGGGGATTTTTAATGAAAATTGATGTAATGATAATGGGCTCCAGTAGACCTCAATTGTTGAAATATACTGTTGAATCATTTAGAAAAAATGTTGTGGATATAAGTAATAGTACATTTAAATATTATTTACATGAGGATTTTGTTTTTGAAAAACAAAGTCGGAAATCAATAAGATATGCGTTAGATTCTGGCATTTTCCCAGTGGAATCATTTCCGAAAGTAGGTGTTGGTCGGGCAATGGACTTCATGTTTCATAAGTATATAAAATCTGATTATTTATTCTATTTACAAGACGATTGGGAATTTGAAAGACCGGTTGAACTTGATAGGCTTTTGTTCACAATGAAACGTTATCCAGCTATAAATTGTGTTACATTTAATAAGTATCGAAACATGAAACCTGGTCATCACCAAAGTGGTTTCGCTGACAAAGATTATTATTTTGATGGTATGCCGATGACAATTTATCCAGGCTGGCAGTTTTTGCCCGGCATATGGCGCATGTCGAAAGTTAGAGAAAAATGGCGAGTACGTGAAAATAGACCTGAGGGTTATTATCAAAATGCCTTCGGTACACATGAGCAAAGGTCAAATAGAAAGTTTTGTGAAAAGAATATTGGTGCATATATGTATGGCCCAATTGGCGATTATCGTTATGTTAGACATATAGGCTCTACTTGGCGAATGGCTGAATGGCAATTGAAAAACGGCCGGCCGGTTGGAGGCCTTAAACATTGGGATTTTCAATCAGTTGAGCGTGACCGGGCTCCGTGGCTTCCAGACTTACAAAAAAGACCGATGAATCCGGATGTTAAATTAACAGCCCAAGGCAAAAAAATTTTAGAAACAAAACCAGATCATATAAAAAAAATATACTCTGATTGAGAAGATGATGTTTAAATATAGGTTTTAAATGAATAAAAAAAGACTTTATGAAATAGTTAATAAAAAAGGCCAGCGAAAAGAGCCAATGTTTACAAGATATTGGGATAAAAACTTCAGAAAACATGATATAGATATTGTCAGAGTGCCATTTGTCGTGAGTAATATTGTTGGTCCGAACGTTTTGGATGCTGGCTGTGGCACCGGCCTTTTCTGTCATTTGGCGAGTGAGTTGGATAATGTGAAAGAAATACATGGGGTGGATTTACAACATGCCGTATTAGAAGATGCAAAGGCGAATGTAAAAAGTGATAAAGTCACATTTCATCATGGTTATGCTGAAGATTTGAAATTTGCTGATGAATATTTTAATACAGTGTTATTAACTGAAACTTTAGAACATGTTGCCAGTATTGAAGAAGCATTATCTGAAGCATGCCGAGTTTTAAAAATAACTGGTAGAATTGTTATCACATGTCCACATAATGGTAACAAAAGTGAGTTACATATTAACTCAATTTCTGAAAAGTATTTAAAGACTGCTGTGGAAAAACATTTCAAAATTAAAAAATTTAATCCTATGCTTTTGGGTGCCAGTAGTAAGAAAAAGTTATTTTGTGTGGGGGTAAAATGATAACAACATATTGTACGGACAATTATTATAGATGGGCGGAGTTGTTTTTGAACTCATGGAAGGCGACAAATGATCCTTCAGAGAAAATATGTATTAATACTTTAAATTTTACCGAAAATAGAATAAAAAGATTAAAAGAAATATACGAAAATTTGATTATTGTAAATGAGAATATGGATTTTAAAAAGATTTATACTAAATTAGGCATGACCAGTGTTCAATTTGAACAATCCAGGCATGGTGTAAAAGAGGGTATTCGCAATGTAGGTAAAAATAGATTGGTAATTAATTTTTTTGCAGTTGACAAAAGAGTTAGTAGTATAGCAAAAACGGTAAATGAGTATAAAAACGAGAAATATTTTATTCAGTGTGACATTGATATTTTATTCAGAAAACCAATTGAAGTATTAAAAATGAACTATGATGCTGGTTTGAGATTTAGACCTGACAGGGAACATGAATGTAGGAAGATAAACATTGGTTTTATGTTTTTGAAAAATAACAAAAAAACAGTGAAACTTGTTAATGATTGGATCGATGTTGTTAATTCTGTGCCTCTGGAAAATAGGGAAACTGAAGATCTTAATAAGAAACTATGGGGCCAGTACACATTTTATCAAGCATATAAAATGAATAAGTTGAAAACATTTGTAATATCAGATAGTTACTTTGATAATCAGTTTAATGATTTATCTGTTGTTTGGAGTGCAAATAAAAGACTTGGCGGTAATAAATCAAATACACATAAATTTTTAAAGGATGAATATGAAAACAATATTCGTAATAGGCGGTGATGGATTTATAGGCTGGCCAACAGTTTTGAATTTATCCGCTGCTGGATTTAATATTGTAATGATAGACAGTCTGGCAAGACGGTTTGCTGATATTGAACTTGAATGTGAATCTTTAACACCGATTTGTTATATTGGAAAACGAATTGATAAATGGCAACAGTTAACCGGCCAAAAAATCAAGTATTTGAATATAAATGTTGCTGAAAATTACGATAAATTGTTGAAATCAATTCAACAGTATAAGCCGGACGCCATAATTCATTTGGCTGAACAAAGAGCGGCCCCGTATTCAATGAAATCTTCATGGCATAAAAGATATACAGTCAATAATAATGTTAATGCTACAAATAATATTTTATGTGCTATTGTTGAATCGGGTGTTGATTCCCACCTTATTCATTTAGGAACAACAGGGTATTATGGTTATTCAGATGTCGGTATGAAAATTCCTGAAGGTTATTTGCCTGTAAAGGTGAATGTTGACGGTGTTGAAAAGGAAATTGAAATAATGTACCCGCCGAATCCTGGATCAATTTATCATATGACAAAATGCCAAGATGCTATAACCTTTTTATATTTTAATAAAAATGACAAAATTAAAATAACAGATTTACACCAAGGAATAGTATGGGGAACTCAGACAAAGGAAACGAAACTTGCCGAGGAATTAATAAATAGATTCGATTATGATGGTGATTATGGTACAGTATTGAATAGATTTCTCATGCAATCACAAGTGAATCATCCATTGACTGTTTATGGTTCCGGCGGCCAGACAAGAGCATTTATTCATATTCAAAATAGCGTTGAATGCATTAGACTTGCTGTTACGAATCCGCCGAGCAGGGATCGTGTTAGAATTTTTAATCAAACAACAGAATGTTTGAATATTGATTCTTTAGCAAAAAAGATTGGAAAAATCACTGGTGCTGAAATCAGATATTATAGAAATCCGAGGAACGAAGATTTAAAGAATAAATTGAATTTTAGTAACGAAGGTTTGTTAAATTTGGGTTTGAAACCAATAACTTTGAATAATGGTTTAATGGAAGAAGTTATGACAGTTACAAAAAAATATAAAGATAGATGTATTTTTGATAAAATTATCTGCACTTCAAAATGGAATAAAGACAAAGAAATTGATTATAAAGGATTATGTAAATGAAAATTGTGTTGGTCCGGCCGCCATATTATGCTGTATTGGGCTCAGAAGAAAAAATTGGGAATATTCCGTTAGGACTTTGTTACATAGCGTCCTTTCTTGAACAATTTGGACATGAAGTTGAAATTTTGGATTGCGAATCATTAAATTTAACAGAACGGAAAAATGCTGGAAAAGCCGAAGCATTTTTGAAATGGAATACTGCTTATCCTATTGTAGCTGAGATTATGAATAATCCTAAATACTTTATTTGGGACGAAATCGCGAATAAAATTATTGGAATGAATCCTGATTTAATTGGATTTACATCATACACACCGACCATGAGTTTTGTTAATTATGTTTCAAGAAAAATAAAATTAAAATGTGATATTCCAATTATGTTAGGTGGCCCGCACCCAACAAGTCTTCCGGAATTATCGTTACAAGAGTCAAATGCAGATTTTGTTATTTTAGGAGAAGGTGAAAATGCTGTTTTGAAGCTGATTTCAGATTTACAAAAAAATATTCAGAAAAAAACATATTATGGAAATCCTGTTGATTTGGATAAACTTCCATTGCCAGCAAGATATTTACTTAACCCACAAAATTATTATAAAGAAGCGTTTGGGTATATCATGACATCCAGAGGATGTCCTTATAATTGTATTTTTTGTGCAAGTCATACTCTTTGGGGCAAAAAAATTAGATTTAGAAATATTAAAAACATTGTTAATGAGATTGTTCAAATACAAAATAAATATGATTTAAATGTTTTTAGAATTGCAGATGATCTTTTTCCTATAAATTATAAAAGAGTTAAGTCATTTGCGGATGAATTAGAAAGAAAAAATTGTAAAATTAATTTCCGTTGTGGTAGTCGTGTTGATACAATTTCTTGGGATATATTACTTGCTTTAAAAGATGCCGGTTGTAAAGAAATTAGTTTTGGTATTGAAGCAGGAAGTCAAAGAATTTTAAATTTAATTGATAAAGGTATAACGTTAAAAAAGATTAGAAAAACAATAAAATTAACAAAAAAAATGGGTATTAAAACTATTGTTTATTTTATGATAGGACATCCAACCGAGACATTATCAGATATAAATGATTCTATTTCATTGATAGATGAATTGGATGCTGATAGAACGTTATTAAATCTTGTAACACCTTTGCCTGGAACAAAATTAGTTGATTATGTTATTGAAGATATTTCAAAAGATTGGTGGAAATATTATTTTCAAGGTAAGGTTTTTCATTCAATTTCAGATATAAATCATCAAGATTTAGACGGATATTTTAGAGTGATGTGTGAATGGGTTGCTTTAAAAAATATAGGAAGTAAACCAAAGAAAATACAATTATGAAAACCCGTGGAAATTTATGAAATTTGTAATAGTCTGTTCAAGTAGAACTGGTTCAACAATGTTGAACGGTGGATTTAATAATCATCCTAAGTTTAGTGGCTTTGATGAAGCAATGACAGCCAGAGGTGTTACTTATGAAAATTTGAATCCTGAATTACAAGGGAATTTTGATCCTTATATAAAATTCCAGCGACAATGGAGATTTTCTCATTGTTTATGGTTTTGGATAAAAAATATAAAAAAACAGGATATTCCATATAATGCTGATACTTTTATAGACAGGAAAATACTCCGGAAATGGTTAAATTGGTTATATTCAAGGGATGAAAATGTTGTGTTTAAATTATTACATCCCCACGTGGAAATATTTCCATTTTGTGTTGATGTGCTTAATGAAATGAGTGTAAAAATAATTCATTTAGTTAGAGATGAAAAAGAACGGGTTGCTTCAATGAGACATAAATTTAATCCTAAAGAATCCGATGGTAAATTGTTAGAAATAACAAGACAGGAAAATGATGATATAATAAATTGGTTTCCTGAACGATTGATTATTACATACGAAGAATTGACAGATAATAAAGAAGTAACAGAATTTCCAAAAGATGTTGTCAAGAAAATGTTTGATTATATAGGTGTTGATTATGAACCGGAATTAACTGTTTGGCAAAAGAAGGTGAGAAAATGAATAACCAAGAAATGAATCCATCTAAAAATCATGTATGTAATATTTTAAAGGACTTTACAAAAGAATTGTATTCATATCCGAAAGAAAATTGGGTACAAATTATATTTGTATATCTTGATTATGTGTTGGTGTGCAATCAACATATCACAAATACATTTACAACAATTTTACGGACAGAGTTACCAGATTTTTACGAACAATATCCGGGAGGTCTTTTCCCGAAATATTTACATGATTTTGATGAAAATATAGTGAAAAATAATGCTGATAGAATTATATCAGAAATTGATGAAATAGAGCCAAGTCTGCTGACTTCTGTTCCTGAACTCCGTCATAATTTATCTAAATTTGATCTTTTAGATTTAAGAACACCATATAAATGTATAATTGAGATTTTGAAATATAAAAATGACCCAATAGTTGAACGTGCTGAATATGGTTATTATATCGGAAGTTTATTACATATTATGATGAACAAGTATTTAGAAAAATATGATAAAAACTCACCCGTGTGGCTTGAACCGAATTGGGATATTTTAGACAAGAGGGTTTGTGATTTCCGGCCGGGGGTATTTTCAAATTTATGATAATTCAATTACAGGGCACGCGAACAGGCTCAACATTCTTTTATAAGTGTTTAGATTTCCACCCGGAAATTACCGCATATCCAGAGGTTTTTAGAATTTCACCGCAACGTTTTGATTTGAATATTCTAAATAAGGATAACAAAACAACTTGTAAAATAATGTATAACCACGTAAAGCATTTTAAGTTTTTTGATCGATTGAAAGGTATGAAAATAGTGCATATTTCAAGGCGAAATCAATATAAAAAACCTTTATCAGATGTTGTGTCTAATATAAAACATGAGGGCTTAGAAAAAAAATATTATGATCCTCAAAGATTTTTAAAACATGTTTTAGAATATAAAAATCTTGTAAATGAGTATAGACAATTAAAAAATTTTACAAAATATTATATTGAGTTTTTCATGGAAGATTTTATTATGCCTGATTCAACTATGAGACAAATAGAGTCGGACCGTTTATGTGATTTTTTAAAGGTTTCCAGAATGGTTTTAAAATCCAATAGTAAGAAATTGACACCTGGAAAACCTCATTGGGATTATTTTAAAAATGCTGAAGAAATTAAAGAAATTATAGGAGTTTAGATGCAAAAATGGAAACAAAGTCCTGGTTTATATGGTTGTGAACGTAATATTGTCGGTTCACAAAGTAAAAAGATAATGGACTATGAAAATGTGTATAAAAAGGAATTCCTTGAATCCGATCCTGTCAGGGATTGGGAGTCA